>NZ_JBPGXO010000013.1:0-89042 GCF_056755555.1 Luteibacter sp. SVR4-7G
CAAGAACTTCCAGGCGCTGAAAGCCGCCATCCCATCCATCGACGCCATCGACCTGGATGACGAGAACAGTTATGACGTGGCATCCACGGTAAGTTTCTCGGTGATGCTCGGCAAGCTCGGGTACCACGTCATGCCCGACCCCTATACCAACGCGTCGTATTGGATGACCGTCGTCTCCCAGGTGAACCAACAACGCCCCGGCACGATCGATGGCGTCCATCTGCAGGCGTACGCAGGCGGATCCGGCAACAACCCATGTTCAGGCTGGGATTTCGGCGGCATCCCCGTCTACCCCGGCCTGGCGGATACCAGCGTCGCGGGCGGTGTTTCAGTCACCGGGGCAGAGAGCACCGTCGCCAGCTGGGAAAGCCAGTGCGGCATCAGCGGCGCGTTCCTGTGGCTGTATGACGACATCGCGGGCAAGACCTATAACGGCGGAACCTTGTCCGCGGGTTATGCGGGTGCCATCAACGCCGGGCTGACGCCCATCGACTGACCAGGTTAGATACGCCTCAGCGGGATATTGGCAAACAAGGCGGCGCGGGAGCTGTACGGCGGCTTTCGCCCTCGCCGCAGATATAACCGCGCATTTCGGACCATTCCAGGCCACCTGAAACGAAAAAGGCCCGCTTTCACGAGCGGGCCTTTCATCGTCAAGCGACGTAACTACTTGATTATTGGTCGGGGAGACAGGATTCGAACCTGCGACTTCTACGTCCCGAACGTAGCGCTCTACCAGGCTGAGCTACACCCCGACGGGAGCCGCGTATATTAGCCATGGGGCGATTCATTGGCAACAGGTCGTCGCACTTTTTTTACATGCTGCTAATCTATGCGGCTGCCGCATGGCGGCCTCCGTAAAGCCTGTCCGAAGAGGAATTGCATGGCACTCACCCCGGCTCGCACCATGCCCGGTGTCCTCGAGCTCCTTCCGCTCGACCAGATCGCTTTCCAGCGCATGCTGGACACGATCCGCCGCAATTACGAACGGTTCGGCTTCCTGCCGATCGAAACGCCCGTGATCGAGCATAGCGACGTGCTGCTGACGAAGACGGGCGGCGAAACCGAGCGCCAGGTGTATTTCGTCCAGTCGACCGGCGCCCTCGGTGCGGCGGCGGAAAAGGGCGGGGTGCCGGAACTGGCGCTTCGCTTCGACCTTACCGTGCCGCTCGCCCGATACGTGGCCGAGCACGAGCACGACCTCAGCTTCCCGTTCCGCCGTTACCAGATGCAGCGCGTGTATCGCGGCGAGCGCGCGCAGCGCGGCCGTTTCCGCGAGTTCTACCAGTGCGACATCGACGTCATCGGCAAGGACTCCTTGTCGGTGCGCTATGACGCCGAGATCCCGGCCGTCATCTACAGCGTCTTCCGCGACCTCGACATCGGCCCCTTCACCATCCAGTTGAACAACCGGAAGTTGATGCGCGGTTATTTCGAGAATCTCGGCATTACCGGTGCGGAACAGCAGACGCTGGTGCTGCGCGAGGTGGACAAGCTCGACAAGCGCGGTGCGGATTACGTGCGCGAAACGCTCACCGGCGACGCTTTCGGCCTCTCCAACGACGTCGCAGGCAAGATCCTCGACTTCGTCCAGGTTCGCTCGGCCTCGGTGGCGGATGCGTTCGCCAGGCTCGATGCGCTCGGCAGCGGCTCGGAAACCTTCGAGCAGGGCCGGGCCGAACTGAAGGAAGTCCTCGGTCTGATCCGCGACTTCGGTGTGCCGGAGACGCACTTCGCGTTGAACCTTTCCATCGCCCGCGGTCTCGATTACTACACCGGCACGGTGTACGAGACCACGCTGAACGACCATCCGGGCATCGGTTCCATCTGCTCGGGCGGCCGTTATGAAAACCTTGCGGGCCAGTACACCAAGTCGCACCTGCCGGGCGTTGGCATTTCCATCGGCCTGACGCGCCTCTACTGGCAGCTCCGCGAAGCCGGCCTGGTGTCGACGGCGCAGAGCACGGTGGATGTGCTGGTGACCCAGATGGACGCCGCCCAGTTGCCCACCTACCTCGCGATCGCGAGCGAGCTGCGCAACGCCGGGATCGCCACCGAGGTGGTGCTCGAAGGCGGTAAGCTGGGCAAGCAGTTCAAGTACGCGGATCGCGCCGGTATCCGTTTCGTCCTGGTCATCGGCGAAGACGAGATGGCCAAGGGTGTCGTCACCGTCAAGGACCTGCGCCGCGAAGACCAGTTCGAAGTCTCCCGCGCCGATCTGGTGAAGACACTGCGCGTCGAACTGGCCCAGGCCGAGATCGGCTGCTGATTCCTCCTCCCACCGACGTCCCACGGCCCTACCCATGACCAGCAGCATCCTCCTCGACGGCCGCAGCCTCACCCGGGCGCAGGTCGCCGCCATCGCCCGGCAGGGCGCTACGATCCGCCTCGACGAGGCGCAGCTGCTGAAGGTGAAGCGGGCGGCGGATTTCCTGGCCGAGAAGGTGGGCGGGGGCGAGCCGATCTACGGTGTCACTACGGGCTTCGGCAGCAATGCCGACAAGCTGCTTGGCGCGCATCGCGTGCGCGACGAACTCCCGGGCGGCAATCCGGAGCCGCGCGAGGGCAGCCTGCTCGAAGAGCTGCAGCACAACCTGATCATTACCCATGCCGTGTGCGTGGGTAAGCCGTTCTCGGCCGAAGTGGTCCGCGCGATGCTGGCCATCCGCGTAAACACGTTGATGAAGGGACATTCCGGCATTCGCGTGGAAACGTTGCGTGCGCTCGCCGAACTGCTGAACCGCAACGTGATCCCGGTGATTCCGGAGAAGGGCTCCGTGGGCGCCAGCGGCGACCTGGCGCCGCTCTCCCACCTGGCCATCGTATTGCTCGGTGGCGGCGAAGCGTTCTACGAGGGCGAGCGGATGCCGGGTGCGAAGGCGCTGGCTGCCGCGGGTCTCGAACCGCTGCGCCTGTCCTTCAAGGAAGGCCTGGCGCTGAACAACGGCACGACGCAGATGCTCGCGACCGGCGTGCTCGCGCTCGACACGATGGACATGCTCATCCGCACCGCCGACCTCGCCGCGGCGATGACGCTCGATGCCTTCGCCGGGCGTACCGGTGCGTATGCCGAGGAAGTCCACGCCCTGCGCCCGCATCCGGGCCAGGTCGCGGCGGCGCGCAACATCCGCGGCCTCCTCGCGGGATCGACCCTCGCCGATATTCCCTACCACCTTGTGCCGCGTTTCCGCCCCTGGCTTTCCGACTCCTGGTCGACCCCCGAGGAGCAGGCTTACCGCTTCGATATCGGCTGGGACTGGGTGCCGGTCACCCAGCGCCACGGCAAGGAAGCGTTCTACTCGCGCTTCCTCCCGTTCAAGGGCGGCAAGAAACACCAGCCCCAGGATGCCTACTGCCTGCGCTGCGCACCGCAGGTGCACGGCGCGGTGCGCGACGCCTGGGAGCAGGCGTGCCGCGTGTTCGATGTCGAGCTCAACGCGGTCACCGACAATCCGCTGGTGTTCCCGGACGCCAAGGACGCGGAAGTCATCGAAGACCAGGTGATTTCCGCCGGCCACTTCCACGGCATGCCGCTCGCGCTGGCCATGAGCTACGTGAAGGCGGCCATTCCGGTGCTGGCGTCGATCTCCGAGCGCCGCACGGCGAAGCTCGTCGATCCGGCGAACAACGATGGCCTGCCGGCGTTCCTCATCGGCAACGAGGACGCGACGGACTCGGGCTTCATGATCGTGCAGTACACGGCCGCGGCCCTGGTCAACGACCTCGCCACGCGCGCGCATCCGGCCTCGGTCTATTCCGTACCCACCAGCGCCAACGCCGAAGACCACGTCTCGATGGGCGCCAACGAAGCGCGCCACGTGCTGGAAATGACCGAAGACCTCGGCCATGTACTGGCGATGGAGTTGTATACCGCCGCGCAGGCGCTCGAATACCGGCAGGACATGCTCAATGCGGCGCGCTCGCTGGCGCATCGTGGCGATCTCCAGGCCCTGGCGTCGAAGATCTCCGGCGCGCCGCGCACGGATTCGCCGCATTACGCGCGCTTCGAAAGCGAGGTGCGTGCCCTGATGGATGCGCTGGCCTCGGCCGAGGATTTCCATGGCGGCGAAGCGGTGCGTAGCGCGCTGGCCACGTTGCGCGAGCACGTGGCCTTCATGCAGCGCGACCGCGCGATGGACGGCGACGTGCGCGCGGTGTGCGACCTGGTAGCGTCGGGCCGGCTGGTGGCCGGCCTCTAGACCGTCTCGCCGGCAGGCACCCAGTCATCGAGCATGCCGGCACGAACGCCGGCGAGGTACTGGTAGAGCTGGGCGTCGTTGACGAGGCCCAGTTTCGCCATGGCCGAGCGCTTCTGCCGGCTGATGGTCTTGAAGCTGCGGCCCATGAGGGCAGCGATCTCCGATAGCCCGTGTCCTTCCGCATAGGCGCGCAGCACCTCCACTTCACGCGGGGACAGCCGCGTGGCGAGGTCCTCATGCCCGGCGGCGCAGTCCGCCTCGTGGAACAGCCGGCGGATCGCTGGACTCAGATAGGAGCGGCCCACGTCCGCGGCATGCACGGCCACCGGGATGTCGCGCAGGTTGGTGCGCTTGTCGAAGATGGCGGCCACGCCCATGTCCAGCAGGCTGCGCAGGATGGCGGGATTCGCAAGCATGGTGAGGACCACGATCCCGATGTCCGGCCGGGTGGCCCGGATGCGGCGGATCATGGGCATGCCGTCCGGCTGGCTGCCTTCGGGCATGGAATAGTCGGTGACGACGACATCGCAGGGGTGGTCGGCGAGGGCCTCGAAGAGCGTGTCGGTGTCGTGCGCGCGGGCGACGACATCGTATCGATGCCCCTTGAGAATGGTTTCGACCCCCGCAACGACGACCGGGTGATCGTCGGCGATGATCACGGAGCTCGGCATGGTACGGCTCACAACATGGAATGGCGACATGTTGGCCAGCGCCTGCCCCGAAATATATGGAAGAAAAGCGCAATTCCTTGCCGGGGACTTGCCACGCGGCGGTTGCATAGGTACGATGCGTTATCGTATTAACGCGTTAGTACATTATGAAGCGCCGATCGCTTGCCCCGGAAACTCCCGCCGATTCCGCCGAAACCAGCCTGTGCGAGGCCCTTGCCGGCCTGTCCACGGTGGAAGAGATGCGCGCCTTCCTGCACGACCTCTGCACCCCGGCGGAGATCGAGGTGATGGTCGACCGCTGGCGGGTCGTGCCGCACCTCCTGGAGGGGCGGTCGTACCGGGAGATCCACGAGCGCACGGCGGTCAGCATCACCACGATCGGCC
The DNA here is from genome assembly GCF_056755555.1 of Luteibacter sp. SVR4-7G. Lineage (NCBI taxonomy): Bacteria > Pseudomonadati > Pseudomonadota > Gammaproteobacteria > Lysobacterales > Rhodanobacteraceae > Luteibacter > Luteibacter sp. SVR4-7G. The sequence goes on from NZ_JBPGXO010000013.1 coordinate 5,255, forward strand.
GGGTGGCCCGTTACCTGAACCAGGGTAACGGCGGGTACATGGCCGCCGCGGCGCGGCGCAATGCCGGAGGTGCGGCGTGAAGCCGCGCGACCGCCTGCGCGTCGCCATGCAGAAGTCCGGCCGGCTCACGGAGCCGGCCCAGGAACTGCTGGCGCGCTGCGGCCTGAAGTTCAGGCAAAGCCGCGACAAGCTGTTCTGCTTCGGCGAGGGCGAGCCGGTCGATCTGCTCCTGGTTCGCGACGACGACATCCCGGGGCTCATCGCCGAAGGCGTCTGCGACCTGGGCATCGTCGGGCGGAACGTGCTGCGCGAGTTCCAGCAGTCGAACCTGGACGCCGGCGCGGAGCTGGACGAATTGCGGCCGCTTGGTTTCGGCCACTGCCGCCTGTCCATCGCCATGCCCCAGGAAGACGCTTACGAAGGTCCCCTGCAACTTGGTGGACAGCGCATCGCCACGTCGTATCCCGGGCTGCTCGGTGAGTGGCTGCGTACGAACGGTGTGGACGCGAAGGTGGTGATGCTGGCGGGCTCGGTGGAAATCGCACCCAGGCTCGGCACGGCCGATGCCATCTGCGATCTCGTTTCCAGCGGTGCCACCCTCGTAGCCAACCAGCTGCGCGAAGTGGCGGTGGTGGCCGAGAGCGAAGCCGTGCTCGCAGGGCGCCGCGAACTGCCGGCCGACGAGCGCGGCGAGATCGCCGAACTCCTGCTGCGCCGGCTCGACGGCGTCATCCAGGTGCGCGATTCGCGCCTGATCCTGATGCAGGCGCCGCGCCACTCGCTGGCGGAGATCACGCGCCTGCTTCCTGGCGCCCCGGTGCCGACCCTCACGCCGGTAGACGGCGCACCGGACCAGGTGGTGCTGCAGGCACTCTGCGCGGGCTCGGTGAGCTGGCGCCAGCTGGAAGACATGAAACGTGCCGGAGCCCGCGACATGCTGGTGCTCCCGGTGGAGAAGATGCTGGCATGAAGCGGATCGACTGGAAGACGCTCGACGAAGCGGAGCGCGACGCCGCACTGGCCCGGCCCGCGCAGTCGCGCGCTCCCGGCCTGCGCCAGGGCGTGGAAGTGATCGTCGCCGAGGTGCGCGCGCGTGGTGACGCGGCCTTGTTGGAGCTGACTGCGCGATACGACGGCTGCGAGCTGGACGAGCTTGCCGTCACGGAAGAAGAGTTCGATCGCGCGGAGGCGCGGCTCGCGCCGGAACTCAAGGCGGCCGTGCTCGAGGCCGCGGGCCGCATCGAGACCTTCCACCGAGCCGCTGCGCCCGTGCCGGTCGCCGTCGATACGGCACCGGGCGTGCGGGTCGAACGCGTGTTGCGGCCCATTCGCCGCGTCGGTCTTTACGTACCCGCGGGGGGCGCACCGCTGCCTTCCACCGCGGTCATGCTCGGCGTGCCGGCAGCGATCGCGGGCTGCCGCGACGTGGTCCTGTGCACGCCGGTGCAGGCGAACGGACGCTGCGACGACGCCGTCTTGTTCGCGGCCCGTGCCGTCGGGGTCCATCGCGTGTTCAAACTGGGCGGCGCGCAGGCGATTGCGGCCATGGCTTACGGAACGGCCTCCGTACCCCGCTGCGACAAGCTCTTCGGACCCGGCAATGCCTGGGTCACCGAGGCGAAGCTGCAGGTGGCCGGCGATCCCTCAGGTGCCGCCATTGATATGCCCGCGGGTCCGTCGGAAGTCCTTGTCATCGCCGATGCTTCGGCCGACCCGCGCTTCGTCGCCGCCGACCTGCTGTCGCAGGCGGAGCACGGACCCGATTCGCAGGTGTTCCTGGTCAGCCCTTCCAGCGAGCTGCTCGACAGCGTGGAGGCCGAAGTGGAACGCCAATGCGGCGAGCTGCCGCGGGCGGCAGTCGCAAGCGTCGCGCTGCGCGAGAGCCGCCTCGTACTGGTGAGCGACCTCGACGAGGCGGTGGCGGTCAGCAACCGCTACGCACCGGAGCATCTGATCGTGCAGACGACCGACCCGCGCGCTTTGCTGGACGACATCGAATCCGCGGGATCCGTCTTCCTCGGCGAATGGACGCCTGAATCGGTGGGCGACTATTGCAGCGGCAGCAACCACGTCCTGCCCACCTACGGCTACGCACGCAGCTATAGCGGCGTGTCGGTGGCAAGCTTCCAGAAACAGGTCACGGTGCAGGAGCTCACGGCCGAAGGCCTGCGCGGCATCGGTCCCTGCGCCGCGGTCCTCGCGGAGGCGGAGCAGCTGGAAGCGCACCGGCGCGCGGTGACCCTCCGTCTCGCTGCCATGGACGCGGTCGCATGAGCGTCCTCGACCTGGCCCGGCCCGATATCCGCGCGCTGACGCCTTACTCCAGCGCGCGTATGGAAGCGCAGGGTGGAACCGTGCTGCTCAACGCGAACGAATCCTCCCGGTCACCGAACATCCCCCGCGGCGAGGGTCTCAACCGCTATCCCGATCCGCAGCCGCTCGCGCTGGTGGCCGCGCTGGCGGAACTCTACGGCTGCGACATGGATCGCGTGCTCGTCACGCGCGGCAGCGACGAAGCCATCGACCTGCTCGTTCGCGCGTTCTGCCGCGCGGGCCAGGATGCCGTCGTGGTATCGCCGCCGACCTTCGGCATGTATGCCGTGTGCGCGCGGATCCAGGCTGCGGCCGTGATCGAATCGCCGCTCGGCGCCTCCGGCGCGCTGGATCCCGAAAAGCTGCTGTCCGACATCACCCCAGCGGTGAAGCTGGTCTTCGTCTGCACGCCGAACAACCCGACGGGCAACCTCGTGGACGTCGGCGTGCTCGACCGCCTGGCGAAGGAGCTTGACGGGCGTGCACTGCTGGTGGTGGACGAGGCCTATGCCGAGTTCAGTGGCGCGCGCAGCGCCACCTCGCTGGTCGACGCATACGACAACGTGGCGGTATTGCGCACGCTGTCGAAGGCCTGGTCCCTGGCGGGCGCCCGTGTCGGTGCGCTGGTCGCGCGTCCCGAGGTGATCGGTCTGCTGCGCCGGATCATCCCGCCTTATCCGTTGCCGTCGCCGTGCGTCGAAGCGGCGCTCGGCGCGCTTTCGTACGAAGGCCGCCGCGTGCAGCGCCATCACCTGAACGAGATCCTGGCCGAGCGTGCGCGCATGTTCGCCGAGCTGCCGAAGCTGCCGGGCGTGCGGGAAGTCCTGCCGTCGCACGCCAATTTTCTCGCCGTGCGCTTCGACGACGCGGCGGGCACGTACCGTCGCCTGCTGGCGGCAGGCGTCGTGGTGCGCGACATCACGAAGTATCCCGGACTCGGCGATGCCTTGCGCATCACCGTCGGCACGGGGAACGAGAACGACCGCGTGCTCGCGGTACTCAGGGCTGGCGCATGAACCGGAAGATCCTCTTCGTCGACCGCGACGGGTGCCTCATCGAGGAGCCTGCTGACGAGCAGATCGACAGCTACGAGAAGCTGGCGTTGATGCCCGGTGTCATCGCCGCGCTGCAGCGTTGCGTCGGGGCAGGCTATGAGCTGGTGATGGTGACGAACCAGGACGGTCTTGGCACGCCGTCGTTTCCGCAGGAAGCCTTCGACGGACCGCACGAACTCCTGCTGCGCATCTTCGCCTCCCAGGGCATCGTCTTCCGCGAGCAGCTGATCGACCGCAGCTTCCCGCAAGAGAATCGAGATACCCGCAAGCCCGCGACCGGCCTCGCCCGTCACTGGCTTGCCGACGACGGCTGGAGCCGTGCGCAATCGGCCATGGCAGGCGACCGCGAGACCGACCTCGCTTTCGCGGCGAACATGGGCGTACGCGGATTCCGGGTGGGGAAGGGTGGCATGACCTGGGCAGAACTTGCCCACGCGCTGCTCGACTCCCCGCGTACGGCCGACGTGGTGCGCGCCACCAGGGAGACATCCATCCGCGTCTCCGTCGACCTCGACCGTATCGCGGACCCCGTCGTCCACACGGGGCTGGGCTTCTTCGACCACATGCTCGAACAGATCGGCAAGCACGGCGGCTTCGCGCTGAGCCTGCGCTGCGACGGCGACATCCACATCGACGAACACCACACCGTCGAGGACGCCGCGCTCGCCCTGGGCCAGGCGCTTCGCCAGGCGCTCGGCGACAAGCGGGGCATCGGCCGATACGGCTTCGCCCTGCCGATGGACGAAAGCGCGGCGCGCGCCGAACTCGATCTTTCGGGGCGGCCGTACTTCGTGTTCGACGGCTCGTTCCCGCGCGAGCGGGTCGGCGACCTGCCGACGGAACTCGTGCCGCACTTCTTTCGCTCGCTGTGCGAGACGCTGGGTGCGAACCTGCACCTGACCGTGCGCGGCGACAACGCGCACCACATGGTCGAGGGCTGCTTCAAGGTGGTCGCGCGCACCTTGCGCCAGGCGATCCGCCGCGAGGGTGCCGACCTGCCGAGCACGAAGGGCAGCCTGTGATGCGCGTGGTCCTCGTCGATGCCGGCGGCACGAACATCGGCTCCGTGCGCTACGCCCTGCAGCGCCTCGGCACCGACGCGGAACTCACCGCCGACGCGGAGCGCATCCGCGCCGCCAGCCACGTCATCCTGCCGGGTGTCGGTGCGGCCGGCCCGGGCATGCGGAGGCTTCGCGAATCAGGCCTCGTGGACGTGCTGCGCAGCCTGACCCAGCCGGTCCTCGGCGTATGCCTGGGCATGCAGCTGCTGTGCGAGCGCTCGGAGGAGGGCGATACCGAGTGCCTCGGCGTCGTTCCGGCCACCGTGCGCCATTTCGCAGGCGGCGCGGCACTGCGCGTACCGCACATGGGCTGGAACGGCCTGCATGTCACGGCCGACCATCCGCTCGTCGCCGGGCTGCGCGAGGGCGATGCGGCGTACTTCGTCCACAGCTATGCCGTACCCACCGGCGAGTACACGCTTGCGTCGAGCGAGCACGGCCAGGCCTTCTCGGCGGTCGTCGCCGCCGGCAACTTCATGGGCATGCAGTTCCACCCCGAGCGCTCGGCGGGCCTGGGCGCGCAGCTCCTGCGAAACTTCCTCTCCCTATGACCCTACCGATTCCCGCCATCGATCTGCGCGACGGCAAGGTCGTCCGCCTGTACAAGGGCGACTACACGCAGCAGACCACCTTCGCCTTCGAGCCGGAGGCGCTCGCCGCACGCTACGCCGACGAAGGCGCCGACTGGCTGCATGTCGTCGATCTCGATGGCGCGCGCTCGGGACGCTTCGAGAACCTCGCGACCATCGCCGGGATCGCCTCGAGCGGCCGTCTTCGCGTCCAGGCCGGTGGCGGCGTTCGCGACGAGGATGGCGTGCGCCGGTTGCTGGAGGCGGGCGTGCATCGCGTCGTCGTCGGCAGCGTGGCCATCCGCGATCCGGAGACTGTGGCGGCGTGGATCGGCCGGTACGGTGCCGACCGCATCGTGCTCGCGCTGGATACGCGATTCAGGGATGGCGTATGGAAACTGCCCAGCGCGGGCTGGACCGCCGACGAAGCGAGGACGCTCGACGACCTGGTCCCCTGGTATGCGGCCGCCGGTGCGCGTCATCTGTTGTGCACGGACATCGACCGCGACGGCACCATGAGCGGGCCCAACACGGCGCTCTACCGGCACCTCGGCGCGCTGGCCCCGGCGTTGGCGGTGCAGGCCTCCGGTGGCGTGCGTTCACTCGACGACGTCGCCGCGCTGGCCTTGCAAGGCACGGCAGGCGTCATCCTCGGCAGGGCGCTGCTCGAAGGCGCTTTCACCCTCGCGGCGGCCTTCGCCATGGCGGAACGGGCGAGCGCATCATGCTGAGCCGTCGCATCGTGCCCTGCCTGGACGTGCGCGACGGGCAGGTAGTGAAGGGAGTGCGCTTCCGCGACCACGTCGTCGTGGGCGAAATCGTGGAGCTGGCATTGCGCTACCGCGACGAGGGAGCCGACGAACTCGTGTTCTACGACATCACGGCCAGCCCGGAAGGACGTCGCGTCGACCGTGCCTGGGTGGAGCGCGTGGCGCGCGAGATCGACATTCCCTTTTGCGTTGCCGGCGGCATTCGCAGCGTCGACGACGCGCGCGAGGTTCTCCATGCAGGAGCCGACAAGATCTCGATCAATTCGCCAGCGCTCGAGCGGCCTGCCCTGGTGGGCGAACTCGCCGATGCCTTCGGCGTGCAGTGCGTCGTCGTCGGCGTGGACAGCCTTCGCGACGAAGACGGCGAGTGGCGGGTCCGGCAGTACGCCGGCGATCCCTCGCGCACCCGTGCCCTGCGCAAGCGAACGCTGGACTGGATAACCGATGTGCAGCAGCTCGGCGCGGGAGAGATCGTGCTCAACTGCATGGGCACCGACGGCGTTCGCCGCGGTTACGACATCGAACAACTCAAGGCGGCGCGGGCCGTGAGCAGCGTACCGCTCGTCGCCTCGGGAGGCGCGGGCGTGGCATCCCATTTCACCGAGGTATTCCGCGAGGCCGATGTCGACGCGGCACTGGCGGCAAGCGTGTTCCATTCGGGCGACATCGGCATTCCCGCGCTGAAACGCGAACTGCGGACGCACGGCATCGAGGTGAGGCTATGAACGCGAATTTCGCCAAAGGCGGCGGCCTGTTGCCGGCGATCGTGCAGCACGCGCGCACCGGCGAGGTGCTGATGTTGGGCTACATGGACGAAGCGGCGTGGAAGGCTACGCAGGAACTCGGCTTCGTCACGTTCTTCAGCCGCAGCAAGCAGCGTCTCTGGACGAAGGGCGAAACGTCCGGAAACACCCTGGCCGTGGTCGACACCCGGCTCGATTGCGATGCGGACACGATCCTCGTGCGCGCGCTCCCGGCAGGCCCGACCTGCCATAACGGCACGTCGAGCTGCTTCGGCGACGGCGTGGCGCCATCGCTGGCTTTCCTCGCGGAGCTGGACGCGCTGGTGGCATCGCGTTTCGACGAGCGTCCGCCCGGCAGCTATACGACGAGGTTGTTCGAGGAAGGCCTGCGCCGCATCGCGCAGAAGGTGGGCGAAGAAGGCGTCGAGACGGCGCTGGCGGTAGTCGCGCAGGACGACGATGCGCTGGTCGGCGAAGCGGCCGACCTCGTCTTTCACCTCATGGTGGCACTGCGCGCGCGCAACATCGGCTTCGACGCGGTCGCCGCGAAGCTGGCGTCAAGGCACCGCGAGTAGCAACCCCCCGGTTACTGTAGGAGCGGACCTTGTCCGCGACAGCTTCTCGCGATATGGCAGCAGGCCCTGTTGCTGTTCGCGAAAGGCTGTCGCGGACAAGTCCGCTCCTACAGAATGTCGAGGACGGCTTCGGGCGGGCGGCCTAGCGCCGCCTTGTTACCGTTGATGACCACGGGCCGTTCGATCAGCTTGGGTGTCTCCACCATCGCCTGGATCAGCTGGGCCCGCGTAAGGCCTTCCGGCAGCGCGGCATAGGCCTCTTCGCCCTTGCGCATCAGAGCGCGCGGTTCGAGTTTGAGCAGACCCAGCACGCGGTCGATCTCCGCCGCCGAGGGCGGCGTGGCCTGATAGTCGACGATCGTGGGCGAGAGGCCCCGGGCCTGCAACAGCGCCAGCGTTTCCCGCGACTTGGAGCAGCGCGGGTTATGCCAGATCGTGAGCATGGCGCTTACCGGTTGCCGCCGCGGTTGCCACCGCCGCCACCGCCGCGGTTGCCGCCACCCGGGCGTCCGCCACGATTGCCGCCGGGACGCGGACCGCCCGGACGGTTGCCGCCACCGGCCGGACCGCCGGCGCGATTGCCACCGCCACCCGGACGGCCGCCACGGTTGCCGCCGCCTTCGAAGCGGCTGCCCGGGGTGCGGTTGCCATCGGCGCGTGCCGGACCCTGGCCCGGCGCGCGGTTGCCCGGCGCATTGCCGGGGCGTCCGCCCGGACGCGGGCCGCGGTTGCCGGCGGTGTTGCCCGCCGTGTTGCCGCCACCGGTGCGGCTGTCGCCGGCGAACCAGGTGCGGATCGAGGGCAGTTCCTGGCCCGGCGCGACGCGGCGCGACTTGCGCTGCGGGCCGCCGCCGCCCGCCCGTTCCGGACGCGCGACGTTGCCATTCACTTCGCGGCGCGGAGCGCCGCCGACGCCGCCCTGGGCACGCCCACCGCGGCCGCCACGCCCGCCGCGCGGGTTGTCGTCGCGGATGCGGTCGAAGGCGGTGAGCTCGCGGGCCTCGTCGTGGCGCGCCGAGCTCCATGCCCCGGTGGTGCGGGTATCGGGGCGGTACTCGGTGACGTGCCGCGGCGCGCGGCGCTGGTGCACCACGGCGCTCAAGGTCAGCACGGGTGCCGGCGCGCCAAGGCCGGCGCGCTCGCGCAGTTCCTTGATGGCGGTCTCGTCGAGCGACTCGCAGTCGCCGCGGCGCAGCGCACGCGGGAGTTCCACGGAGCCGTAGCGAATGCGCTTCAGGCGGCTGACGAGGAAGCCCTGCGAATCCCACAGGCGGCGCACTTCGCGGTTGCGGCCTTCGCGGATGGTGACGCGGAACCAGCTATGGCTGCCGCCGCGGCTGATGACGCCGATCTCGTCGAAGCGGGCGGGACCGTCTTCCAGTTCCACGCCGGCCTTGAGCCTTTCGAGCACCTCGTCCGGCACTTCGCCGTGGACGCGGCAGAGGTATTCGCGTTCCAGGCCGCTCTTCGGATGCATCAGAGCGTTGGCGAGTTCGCCGTCGGTCGTGAGCAGGAGCAGGCCGGTGGTGTTGATGTCGAGGCGGCCCACGGCGACCCAGCGCGCGCCGCGCAGGCGCGGCAGCTGTTCGAACACGGTGGGGCGGCCTTCGGTGTCTTCGCGGGTGGTCACCACGCCTTCCGGCTTGTGGTAGACCAGCACTTCCGCGTCGCTGCGGTTGTCGGTGGCGACGACGAACTGCTTGCCGTCGAGGACCACCCGGTCGCCGGCGTGGACGCTGGCGCCGATGGTGGCGACGGTGCCGTTGACCTCGACTTCGCCGGCCTGGATGCGTTGCTCGAGCATCCGGCGCGAGCCGAGTCCGGCATTGGCGAGCACCTTGTGCAGGCGCTCTTCGAGTTGCTGGGTGGTGTCGGCGGCATCGTTGCCGCCGCGCTTCAGGGTGAGCAGGGATCGCTGGGGCGCATTCATGCGCGTGACTCCTCGGTATCTTTCTCGGCGTCGCCGTTTTCGGCGTCGCTTACGGGGTTCTCTGCCTCGTCGGCAGTGGGGGAAGCCGCGGCGACGTCGTCGTCGCCGTCTGGCAGGTGGTCCGCGGCGTCTGCCGCAGTGTCTTCGTGTTCGTTTTCCGGCATCGCGGCGTGGGCCGGCGCGGGTTCCGCGTCGCCTTCGAGGCGCAGTTGCGGGTTAAGTTCCTCGAGGTCGCGAATTTCCGACAGCGGGGGCAGGGCATCCAGCGACTTGAGGTTGAAGTAATCGAGGAAGGCGCGGGTGGTGCCGAACAGCGCCGGCTTGCCCGGTACGTCGCGGTGACCCACCACGCGGATCCACTCGCGTTCTTCCAGCGTCTTGATGATGTTCGAGGACACCACCACGCCGCGGATCTGTTCGATTTCCGGCCGGGTGATCGGCTGGCGGTACGCGATCAGGGCCAGGGTCTCGAGCAGGGCGCGCGAGTAACGGCTTGGCTTCTCCGCCCACATCCGCGACACCCATCCATGCACCTCGCGCCGGACCTGGTAGCGCCAGCCGGAGGCGACCTCGACCAGTTCCACGCCGCGTCCCTCGCAGTCGGCACCGAGTGCCGCCAGGGCCTGTGTGAGCTCTTCCGTGCCGATCTCTTCGTCCTCGCCGAAGATCGCCTTCAACTGCGCGATGGTCATCGGCTGGGTCGACGCCAGCAGCGCCGCTTCCACGATGGGTTTGAGTTGTTCGGGTTGCATAGGCCCTTGGATGGTGGTTCGTTGGCCCCTGGGGAGCCGTCAGGCGAGCGCTTCTTCCGGCTCGGCCTCGGTGTGTACCTTCGTCTTCAGATAGATCGGCCCGAGGGCCTCTTCCTGGACAATTTCGATGAGCATTTCCTTGGCCAGTTCGAGCATGGCCAGGAAGGTGACCACGACGCCCAGGCGACCTTCGCTTACGTCGAACAAGGTCTCGAAGCGGTGGAACCCGCCGCCCTCGCTCAGCGTGCCGAGCAGGTCGCCCATGCGCTGGCGCACGCTGAGCGGCTCGCGCTGGATCGCATGGTGCGTGAACAGGTCGGCGCGATTGAGCACGTCCTTGAGCGCGAGCAGGAGCTCCCTGAGGTCCAGCGGGGGCGGTACGCGTACCACGTTGTGTTCGCCGATGAAGGCGTGGACCACCGTGGTGTCGCGTTCCAGGCGCGGCAGCTCGTCGATATCCGCCGCGGCCCTCTTGAAACGTTCGTACTCCTGCAGGCGGCGGACGAGCTCGGCGCGGGGATCCTCCTCCACGCCTTCCTCGGCCGGCGGCCGGGGCAGCAGCAGCCTGGACTTGATCTCCGCCAGGATCGCGGCCATCAGCAGGTATTCCGCCGCGAGCTCCAGGCGCATCACGTCGCGCATCATCTCGATGTAGTCCATGTACTGCCGGGTGATTTCGGCGACGGGGATATCGAGGATGTCGAGGTTCTGCCGGCGGATCAGGTAAAGCAGCAGGTCCAACGGACCTTCGAACGATTCGAGGATGACTTCGAGCGCGTCCGGCGGAATGTACAGATCCTGCGGCATCTGCAGCACCGGCTGCCCGCGCACCAGCGCGAGGGGCATTTCCTGCTGCTGCGGGATGCCCGCGAAGGCATCCTGGGTTTTTTCGACCACCTGGACTTCGGTTGTCTCGTTAGTCATCGGCACACGTCAGAAGGGTCGCGAGAGCGACCGGTAGCGCAACAATCGATGCCGTCCGGCGGCCATACCGCCACCTCGCCCGGCATGCCACGCATCGTCGCCGACGAGCGATAGGCATAGCCGCTGGACACCCAGGAGGGTCACCGTCTGTGAAGGAACATCGGGAGCTGACCGCGGCCGGTCCCAGGAACGGACCGGTGAGGGCGCGACGCCCGAATAAGTTCACCCGATTGCCATACAGAGTATCGCCTGCGTCCATCCAAGTCCAGCGGCGGCCCGCCGGCCGCCGGGCCCTTGGGGCACAATAGAACCATGCAGCCTGCCCAGCGCGCCATCATCCACGTCGACATGGACGCGTTCTATGCCTCCGTGGAAGAGCTGGACGAACCCGCGCTGGTGGGGAAGCCGGTGATCGTGGCCGGCCTGGGACGGCGCGGCGTGGTTTCGACGGCGAACTACGAGGCGCGGAAATACGGGGTCCGCTCGGCGATGGCCACGTCCGAGGCGCGCCGGCGCTGCCCGGACGGCATCTATATCGTCCCCCGACACTCGCGTTACCAGGAGATCTCGAACGTGGTCTTCGGGGTCTTCGCCGAAGTCACCCCCCTGATCGAAGGCCTTTCGCTCGACGAAGCCTTCCTCGACGTCACCGCCAGCCTAAGATTGTTCTCATCTATCGAGGGGATCGGGCGCCGGGTGAAGGACGAGATTCGCGCCCGCACCGGCCTCAACGCTTCCGTCGGCATGGCCCACAACAAGCTCCTTGCCAAGCTGGCCAGCGAGCTGTCGAAGCCGGACGGCTTCCTGCGCATTGCCCCGGAAGAGATCCGCGGTTACCTCGACCCCTTGCCGGTGGGGCGCATGTGGACGGTGGGGAAGGTGGCCGAGGAAGCCCTGCACAAGGTGGGCATCCGCACCATCGGCGATCTCGTCCGAGCCGACGCCTGGCGCCTGAACAAGGCGGTGGGCGAACGCCACGCGGCGCAGCTGCGGGAGCTTTGCCGTGGCGAGGACCGCCGGCCGGTGGTCGCCGATGCACCGGAGGTGTCCATCGGTGCGGAGTGGACCTTCGAATACGACCTCGAGGAACTGGCCATCGCCGAGGCCTGGATGCTCCGCCAATGCGAAAAAGTGGGAGCCAGGGCGAGAAAACGCGGTGTGAATGCCCGTACGGTATCGGTGAAGCTGCGCGAACCCCCGTTCACCACCCACAGCCGTCAGGCCCAGCTGCCCGTCCCCGGCAACGCCACGGCGGATATCTACGCCGTGGCACGGCGCTTGCTTCGGGTCTGGTGGGACCAGCACCCTCGGCCCAGACTGCGCTTGCTTGGGGTGACCCTGTCGGGATTCGACGCCAGGCACGGCGACGAACAGCAGGACCTGTTCGCCATGCCGGTATCGGACAAGGCATCCGACGGCGTGCAGGATCTGATCAACGGGCGCTTCGGCGCCGGGGCCCTGGTTCGGGCAGGTGTGCTGAAGACGCGCGGGAACGAGTGAACGCGGCAGTATGTATGCGTCATCCAGGCTGCGCTAATGTGTCGGTTTGTGACACGGAACGTAAGCAGACGAGGTGTGTCATGCCGATAGCAACAGGCAAGGACGAGATATCGGGATGGGTGGAGAAGCTGATGTCGAACGATAAGGACGCCGCGCACACGCGCTATCGCCACGCGCGGATGCGCGTACAGACCGCGGTGCTCATGAGCCGCGGCGGAGAGGCGCATCCCACCGACCTGGTCGACATTTCCGCGACGGGCGCGCTCCTGCGCCGTCCGCTGGGCTGGCGCGGCGAGCCCGGCCAGACCTGGATCCTCGACATGATCTTCGGCCACGACCTGCACATCCACCTGGAAGCCTCGGTGGCGCGGGTGTCGGCCCGGCAGATCGGGATGGAATACACCCTCATCCCGGAGGACAAGCAGGCCTCGCTGTGGGAACTGCTCGGCGGCTACGCCGATACGCTGGAAGCCTGGCAGGACGATTAACCTGCGAGGGTTGGTCCCTGTGGGAGATCCTATGTTCCCCCACAAGAGCACGCTTCACCGCATCGGCCGTCAGGAGGCCTGTTTTTTCTTCCGCTCCTCATCGCGGAGCTCGCGGCGCAGGATCTTGCCGACGTTGGTCTTCGGCAGGGCGTCGCGGAATTCGATCTGCTTCGGGCGCTTGTAGCCGGTGAGGTTTTCCCGGCAGTACTCCTTGAGCGCTTCGATCGTCAGCGACGGGTCCTTGCGGACCACGAACAGCTTCACCACCTCGCCCGAGTGCTCGTCGTCCACGCCCACCGCCGCGACCTCGGCCACGCCGGGGTGGTGCATGACGATGTCTTCGATCTCGTTCGGGTACACGTTGAAGCCCGAGACCAGGATCATGTCCTTCTTGCGGTCGACGATGAAGGCCTGGCCGGTGTCGTCCATGCGGGCGATGTCGCCCGTGCGCAGCCAGCCATCGGCGTCGAGCACCTTCGCCGTCTCTTCGGGCTGGTTCCAGTAGCCCTTCATCACCTGCGGGCCGCGGATGCAGAGCTCGCCGACTTCACCGATGGGCAGCACCTTGCCGTCCTCGTCGCGGATCTGCGCGTCGGTGGCCGGAATGGGGTAGCCGATGGAGCCCGTGTAGTCCGTGATGTCCACCCGGTTGGCGAAGGCGACCGGCGAGGTTTCGGTGAGGCCGTAGCCCTCGATGATCGGATGGCCGGTGACCGTCTTCCAACGCTCGGCGACACGGCGCTGCACGGCCATGCCGCCCGCCATCGACAGTTTCAGCTGCGAAAAGTCCACCTGCTCGAAGCCGGGCGTGTTCAGCAGACCGTTGAACAGCGTGTTGACGCCGGTGATCGCGGTGAACTTCGTCTTCTGCAGTTCCTTGACGAAGCCGCGCATGTCGCGAGGGTTCGTGATGAGCCGGTTCTGGCCGCCCAGGCTCGCGAAGATGAGGCAGTTCACCGTCAGCGAGAAGATGTGATAAAGCGGCAGCGCCGTGATGATCGTTTCCTCGCCCAGGATGGCGTGGCCCGCGACCCACGGACGAGTCTGCAGCATGTTCGCGATCATGTTGCGGTGGGTGAGCATGGCGCCCTTCGCCACCCCGGTGGTGCCGCCCGTGTATTGCAGGAAGGCGATGTCTTCGTGGTCGATCTCGACGGCCGGAAGCGGATGCGCCTTGCCCTTCTCGATGGCGGCGCGGAAACGCACGGCCTTGGGCAGGTTGAACGCGGGCACTTCCTTGCGGATGCTCTTCACCACGAAATTGATGATGTTTCCCTTGGGGAAACCGACCATGTCGCCGACGGCGGTGGTGATGACGTGCCGCACCTGGGTGCCGTCCAGCGCCTTCTCGGCAGTGGCCGCGAAGTTGTCCAGGACCAGCAGCGCCTGCGCGCCCGAGTCTTCCAGTTGGTGATGGAGTTCGCGCGTCGTGTACAGCGGATTCGTGTTTACTACGGTGAGGCCGAGGCGCAGCGCACCGAACAGCGCGATGGGGTACTGCAGCAGGTTCGGCAGCATGATCGCCAGGCGGTCGCCTTTCTTCAGGCCGAGTTCGCCGGAAAGGTAACCGGCGAAGGCCCGCGAAAGCTCGTCGATCTCGCCATAGGTGAGGACTTTGCCGAAATTCGCGAACGCTGGACGGTTGCGAAATTTCTGAAAGGATTCTTCGAGGACGGCCGCGATGGAGCGGAATGCGTTGACGTCGATGTCGGCGGGAATGCCGGCCGGGTAGTGGTCAAGCCACGGGCGCTCGATGCTCATGAATCGGACGGACTCCTGGAAGTAACGCGAAGCATTGGAGCATACGCTTGCGTATAGCGGCAAGCCGCATCGCAGCGGCTCTGGGGATGAGGAAACGGCAATGTGCAACGTGGGAAAGCTATTGTCTTGTCTGCTATTGATGAGCCTCGTCGCATGTCGCCATGCGCCCGACGAGATGCAGGTGCGCAAGGCGATCGCGGCGACCGTGGAAGCGGCAGAAGAGGGCAAGGCCGGAGACACGGTCGCGGCCTTGACGGATGACTTCGACGGAAACGCCGGCATGCTCGACCGACGGGCGCTGGCCAACCTGGTCCGGGCGTACGCGCTGCGCGGACAGAAAGTCCACGTATTGATGGGCCCGGCCGAGGTCGAGCGGCGTGGCGAGCGAATGGTCGCGCGCTTCACCGTTACGCTCACGGCCGGGGCGGGCGTGCTCCCCGATAACGCGGGCGCCTATACGGTAGAGACCGGCTGGCGGAAAGATGGCAGCGAATGGCGTTGCTTCACCGCCACATGGAAGCGCGCGTTGTAGGAGCGCGCCTGCGCGCGACATGTTTTGAGGCCGTGCCCTGGGGCTGGCGCGTCGGCTTGGGAACAGGCGCGAAAAGATGTCGCGCGCAGGCGCGCTCCTACAGGGCATAAAAAAACGCCCCGGTTTCCCGGGGCGTTCTTCGAAGCCTTATCAGGCCGCCTTCGCCAGCTGGCGAAGCACGTACTGCAGGATGCCGCCGTGGCGGAAGAACTCGCGCTCCTTCGGGGTCAGCAGCAGCACCTTCACGGTGAAGGACTTGACCGAACCGTCCGGACGCGTGGCCTTGACCGTCGCCGTCTTCGACTCGCCGCCGTTGAGGCCGGTGATGTCGAACACTTCGTCGCCCTTCAGGCCCAGGGTCTGCGCGTTCTCGCCATCCTGGAACTGGCAGGGCAGCACGCCCATGCCGACCAGGTTGGAGCGGTGGATGCGCTCGAAGCTCTCGGCGATCACGGCCTTCACGCCCAGCAGCAGGGTGCCCTTGGCCGCCCAGTCACGCGACGAACCCGTGCCGTATTCCTTGCCGGCCAGGACCACCAGCGGGGTGCCGTCGGCCTTGTACTTCATGGCGGCATCGTAGATGGCCATCTGCTCGCCGGTCGGGATGTACTTGGTGTAGCCGCCTTCGACGCCGTCCAGCATCAGGTTCTTGATGCGGATGTTGGCGAAGGTGCCGCGCACCATCACGTCGTCGTTGCCGCGACGCGAACCGTACGAGTTGAAGTCCTTCGGCTCCACGCCCTTCGAGATCAGGAAGCGGCCCGCCGGGCTGTCCTTCTTGATCGAACCGGCCGGCGAGATGTGGTCGGTGGTGATCGAGTCGCCGAAGATGCCCATGGCGCGCGCGCCGTGGATGTCTTCGATGGTGCCGGCCTCGGCCGTCATGCCCTCGAAGTACGGCGGGTTCTTGATGTAGGTCGAGTCGTCCCACGCGTAGGTCTTGCCATCCGGCGAGGCGATGGCGTTCCAGCGGCTGTCGCCCTTGAAGACGTCGGCGTAGCTGTCCTTGAACATCTGCGGGCTGATCGCGCCGGCGATGGCGTCGGAGACTTCCTGGTTGGTCGGCCAGATGTCCTTGAGGTACACCGGCTTGCCGTCGCTGCCCGTGGCGATCGGATCCTTGGTCAGGTCGATGTCCAACGTGCCGGCCAGCGCGTAGGCGACCACCAGCGGCGGCGAGGCCAGGTAGTTCATCTTCACTTCCGGATGCACGCGGCCTTCGAAGTTGCGGTTGCCCGAGAGCACGGACGCCACGGCGAGGTCGCCGTCGGCGATGCCCTTGCTGATCTCGGGCGGCAGCGGACCGGAGTTGCCGATGCAGGTGGTGCAGCCGTAGCCGACCACGTAGAAGTTCACCTTCTCCAATTCCTCGAGCAGGCCGGTCTTCTTCAGGTATTCGGTGACGACCAGCGAACCCGGGCCGAGCGAGGGCTTCACCCAAGGCTTGGAGGTGAGGCCGCGGGCCGCGGCCTTCTTCGCGACCAGGCCGGCGGCGAGCATCACGGCGGGATTGGAGGTGTTGGTGCACGACGTGATGGCGGCGATCACCACCGAGCCGTCGTTGAGGCGGAAGGACTTGCCGTCCTTCTCGACCAGCACGCCGTCGTCGTCGACCTTGTTGCCTTCGTTACCGACGGCCGTGCCGCCGCCTTCGTTGTTGAAGCGCGACACGTCGCCGTTCTTCGGCTTGCGGCTGGCGGTGAGCGGGCCCACGGCGTCGTGGAAACTCTGCTGCACGCCTTCCAGCAGCACGCGGTCCTGGGGACGCTTCGGACCGGCGAGCGAGGGGCGCACGTCGGCCAGGTCCAGCTCGAGCACGGTGGTGAATTCCGGCTCCGGCGTGTTGGCGTCGTGCCACAGGCCCTGGGCCTTGGCGTAGGTTTCCACCAGGGCGATCAGGTTCTCGTCGCGGCCCGACAGGCGCATGTAGTTCAGCGCTTCCTGGTCGATCGGGAAGATGCCGCAGGTGGCGCCGTATTCCGGGGCCATGTTGGCGATCGTGGCGCGGTCGGCCAGCGGCAGGTTCTGCAGGCCCGTGCCGAAGAACTCGACGAACTTGCCCACCACGCCGAGCTTGCGCAGCATCTGGGTGACCGTGAGGACGAGGTCGGTCGCGGTCACGCCTTCGGAGAGCCTGCCGGTGAGGCGGAAGCCCACGACCTGCGGGATCAGCATGGACGACGGCTG
Organism: Luteibacter sp. SVR4-7G; assembly: GCF_056755555.1. NCBI lineage: Bacteria > Pseudomonadati > Pseudomonadota > Gammaproteobacteria > Lysobacterales > Rhodanobacteraceae > Luteibacter > Luteibacter sp. SVR4-7G. The sequence continues at coordinate 22,415 of NZ_JBPGXO010000013.1, forward strand.
GCCGAGCATGGCTGCTTCGGCCTCGATGCCGCCCACGCCCCAGCCCAGCACGCCGAGGCCGTTGATCATGGTGGTGTGCGAGTCGGTGCCGAACACGGTGTCCGGATAAGCGAAGGATTCGCCATTCACTTCATTGGTGAAGACGACGCGGGCGAGGTTCTCCAGGTTCACCTGGTGCACGATGCCCGTGCGCGGCGGCACGACCTTGAAGTTGTTGAAGGCCTTCTGGCCCCAGCGCAGGAACGAGTAGCGCTCCTGGTTACGCTCGAACTCGATGGCGACGTTCTCTTCCAGCGAGCTTTCCGTACCGAAGGCGTCCACCTGCACCGAGTGGTCGATGACCAGTTCGGCCGGCGCCAGCGGATTGATCTTGTCCGGGTCGCCGCCGAGCTTGGCGACGGCGTCGCGCATGGCAGCCAGGTCGACCACGCAGGGCACGCCCGTGAAGTCCTGCAGGACCACGCGAGCCGGCATGAAGGAGATCTCAGTGTCCGGTTCGGCCTTGGCATCCCACTTGGCGACGGCCTCGATTTCCTTCGAGGTGACGTTCAGGCCGTCCTCGTGGCGGAGAAGGTTCTCCAGCAGGATCTTCATCGAGTAGGGCAGGCGCTTGATGTCGAACTTGTCGCCGAACTTGGCCAGGCTCGCGATGGTGTGGCGTTTGCCGTTGACTTCGATACTGTCTCGGACCGAGAACGAGTCTTTCATGCTGTACTCCTGGCGTGGTTCTTTAGCTGGGGAGGCCGGGCTGGCCCTGGGGGCCGCCAAAGGCGTCGATTATCGCGCAGTCTGTCGTTCGTGTGCGACCGCCATGAGACCGGCTGTGGCTAGAATGACCGGTCCCAGGCATACGCCATGGGAATTTCTGGGCGCGAAAAGGATGAGGGCGGCGGATCGTGGGCGCAAACGCATTTGATGGCACGCAGCGTTCGATGATTTCGATGGCCTTGTCGTCCGTGTCCCTGCGCGACCTCGCCCTCGTCCAGGCGGTGGCGCGTGTGGGCAGCTTCACCAGCGCCGCCCGCGCCATGTACATCAGCCCCTCCGGGCTTTCCCACCAGGTACAGAAGGTGGAACAGGCCCTCGGCGTACCCCTGTTCGAACGGGGCGGCAGGCGGGTGGTTCCCACCGCCGGCGGGCGGCGCCTGCTCGGCTATATAGAAGAAGTGCTGGCCACGGCCGAGCATCTCGAGCATGCCGCCCGGGCAGGCGACCTCGCTTTCGGCGGCGAGCTCAGGCTGGGCGTGCCGTCCACCCTTGGTCCCTACCTGCTGCCGCACTTCATCGAGCCGTTCCCGCAGCGCTTCGCCGGGGCGCGGCTGACCATTTCCGAAGGCAAGCCGCGCGGCCTGCTGCGCCGGCTGCACGAAGGAGAGCTGGACGCGGTGCTGGCGCCGCCTGCCGCCACGGTTGCCGGGCTGGAAGCCATTCCGCTGTTTTTCGAGCCGTACGAGCTGATGCTCCATGCGGCGCATCCGCTGGCGGGGCGGAAGTCCGTGGCGTTGGCGGAACTGGACGCGGCCGAGGCCACGCTGATGGCCGAAAGCCACGGGAGCGGCGTGTCGGAATTGGGTATGGCGGGTCCGGCGCGGCCGGAACGGATCCAAGACCTCAGCATCGAGAGCCTGGCCACGCTGGTGGCCCTGCGCGGCGGCTACACGCTGGTGCCCATCCTCGCGCACGAGCGGCTCGGTTCGATTCCCAACGTCGTGCTGGCCGCGGTGGAAGGTGCGCGGCCGGGGCGGCACATTTCGCTTTACTGGCGCAGCGCCACGCCGTGGGGGGAAGACCTGGCCCGCTTCGGCGATCTATTGCGGAGTCTTGCCGGGACGATTCCGGGCCTCGACGCAGCGGAACGTACCTGACCGACACGACAGGTGCAGGAGCCCCCCGTAGGAGCGCGCCTGCGCGCGACAGCTCTTCGCGATATCGCAACTGGATTACGGCTATTTGAAGTAGCGCGGCTGGGTGTGGGTCTTCGGGATAGCGCGACAGGGTGGGGCTTTTCGCGAGAGGCTGTCGCGCGCAAGGCGCGCTCCTACTGGGGGTGGGGCTCCTGCGCCTGGTAGGCCTTTAGCCGCCGTCGTCGAGGGTCGAGCCGGTGAGCAGGCCGCGGGCCAGCATCGCGCATTGCTTGCGGTAGATCAGCAGCTGCCACTGGCGGCCACCGAGCTGCTGCCACAGCACCGCGGAACGCACCGAGGCCAGCAGCGCGGCGCGCACCTTGTCCACGTTGGCCTTCTGCTGCAGGTAGGCCGGGGTGCCGGTGACCATGACGCGGGGCTTTAGAGTGGAAAGCGTGGACGCATACAGTTCGGCCAGACGCGCCGCGACGTTCGGATGGCCCAGCCCGAAGTGCTCCACCTGCCGCTGCGCGGACACGATGCCCTCGCGCAGGCGCTCGAGCAGGCCCCGGTTGCGCGACAGCGAGCGCTCCAGGCGCAGGACGGTGACGGCCATGCGCATCACTGCCACGTCGCGTGTCTCGTCCTCGAACTGCGCCACCAGCGTCCGCAGCCCGCGGCGCACGCCGGAAACGCCGCCATACACGCCCGCCACCGAATCGGCATCGATGCGGAACACACTGGCCAGGCTGGTTTCGAACGCCACCTCGTCACAGCGGCCATCGGTCGCCAGTTGCTGGGCGAGGGCGGCACCCTGGAAAACACCTGCCAGGGCGAGGACGCGTTCTTCGTTCATTCGTAGGGCTCGGGGAAGAGGAGGGGGCGATAAGCGTTGCGTAGGAGCGCGCCCTGCGCGCGACAGCCTTTCGCGAAAGCGATGAAGACTGGCGCGAAAAGCCGTCGCGCGCGGGGCGCGCTCCTACGGGAGGTCATGTCAGGCCGCCGTAAGGCGCGTCGGTGGCTGCGATCACCGCGCCGCCGAGGCAAGCCTCACCATCGTACAGAACCACCGACTGGCCAGGTGTGACCGCGCGCTGCGGTTCGTCGAAGACGACGTGCAGGCGATCGGCGCGAACCTCGACCGTGCAGTCCTGGTCGGACTGCCGATAGCGCGTCTTGGCCGTGCAGCGGAAATGGACCGCAGGCGGCTCGCCGGCGACCCAGGTCGCATCGGTGGCTTCCAGCCGGGTCGACTGCAGCCAACGGTTCTCGCCGCCCTGGGCGACGATCAGCGTGTTCCGGGCGACATCCTTGCCCACCACGTACCAGGGCTCGTTCGGTGCGTCGGCGCGGCCGCCGATGCCCAGGCCGTTGCGCTGGCCCAGGGTGTAATACATCACCCCCTGGTGTTCGCCGATATGACGCCCGTCGGGATCGACCATTGCGCCCGGCTTCGCCGGGAGATACTGCGCGAGGAACGCACGGAAATCGCGTTCACCGATGAAGCAGATGCCGGTGGAGTCCTTCTTCGCGTGCGTGGGCAGGGCGGCTTCGCGCGCCATCTCGCGTACGCGCGGCTTTTCGATCTCGCCCACGGGGAACAGCGTGGCGGACAGTGCCTCCTGGCCCAGGGCGTGGAGGAAGTAGCTCTGGTCCTTCGCCGCGTCGACGGCACGAAGCAGGCGATAGCGTCCGTCGCGGACGTCCACCCGGGCGTAATGGCCCGTCGCGATCTTTTCCGCGCCGAGAGCCCTGGCATGCTCGAGGAAGGTCTTGAACTTGATCTCGCGATTGCAGAGCACGTCAGGGTTCGGCGTGCGCCCTGCCGCGTACTCGGCGAGGAAATAGGCAAATACGCCGTCCCAGTACTCGCCCGCAAAATTTCGCGAATGGAAAGGAATGCCCAGGCGTCCGCACACGGCGACGGCGTCCTTGCGGTCCTCGTCGGTGGTGCAGGGGCCGGAACGGTCGTCTTCTTCCCAGTTCTGCATGAACATGCCCTCGACCTTGTGCCCGGCCTGCTGGAGCAGGAGGGCCGCGACCGAGGAGTCGACGCCGCCGGACACGCCGAGGATCACCTTCACGGAGTTGCGCCCGAAAGCAGGCTGGAGACCGTATCCAGCGGAAGGCGGCGGCCGTCGAGCCAGGCGTCGATGCTGTCCAGGACGAGCGGCGTACGCAGGCGCTCGGCGAGCGCCTCGATTTCATCGCGGCGCAGCCAGAGGGCCCGGTGGATGCCTTCGTCCAGGGGCCGCGAGGCCTCGTGTGAGAGCACATGTCCGGCAAAACCGAAGCGAAGCACCTGTTCCCCATGCTCGGGACTGGTCCACTGCCAGACGCCGAGGAAGGCATCGAGGGCGATGTGGTAGCCGGTTTCTTCCAGGGTCTCGCGTACCGCCGCGGCCTGCAGGGTCTCGTCCGGGTCGAGATGTCCTGCGGGCTGGTTGTAGGCCAGCCGGCCCAGGGCTTCTTCCTCGACGATGAGGAAGCGGTCTTCGCGCGCGACGACACAGGCCACGGTGACCCGTGGGCACCACACGCTTCCGTTGGAGGGGGATGTCTGCGGCATCGGCTTAAGGAGATAGGGGGCTCTGGAAAACGGCCTATTGTGCCATCACCTGTGGGAATCGACCCGGAAGTGGGCCGGATTCCGGTGTATAAACGAATCGCGTATCGAAGGTTCCGAATTAATGTCCCAAGAACACGAACACGATCAGGAAAGTGAGCGCGGGCACGGTCTCGCCATCGAGACTTCCCGGCCGGAAACGGCACGGCCGCCGTTGTTCCAGGTCGTCCTGCTGAACGACGATTTCACGCCGATGGACTTCGTGATTGAGGTATTGCGCAGTTTCTTCGGCATGGACCAGGAGCGGGCGGTGCAGGTGATGCTTCATGTTCACACACGAGGGAAGGGCGTCTGCGGCGTATTCACCCGGGAAGTGGCAGAAACCAAGGTGACGCAGGTCAACGAGTACTCACGGTCTCATCAGCATCCGCTCTTGTGCACTATGGAAAAGATGTAGCCGATCCCCCATCTGGAGTTCATGCGGCATTGACAAGGGGCTGGTCCCCGCCGCCCACAGCTATCGGAGACGGTCCGTATGTTCAGCAAGGATCTAGAAGTCACCATCGGGCACTGCTACAAGCAGGCCCGCGAGCAGCGCCACGAATTCATGACCGTGGAACACCTGCTGCTCGCGCTCACGGAGAACACCTCCGCACTGGCCGCCCTGCGTGCCTGCGGGGTCGACCTGCCGCGCCTCGCGGCCGACCTGCAGCGGATCATCGCCGAGACGGTGCCGGTGCTCCCCGCCGGCGACGAGCGCGATACCCAGCCGACCCTCGGCTTCCAGCGCGTGCTCCAGCGCGCCGTGTACCACGTGCAGTCGTCGGGCCGTAAGGAAGTCACCGGCGCCAACGTGCTCGTGGCCATTTTCGGCGAGAAGGACTCCCATGCGGTGTACTTCCTGCACCAGCAGGAGATCACCCGCCTCGACGTCGTCAATTACATCTCGCACGGCATCGCCAAGATCGGCGACGAATCCGCGGCAGCCGCCCCGAGCGCCGAGCGCGATGGTGAGGAAGGTGAGGGCAAGGGCAATCCGCTCAGCGAATACGCCTCGAACCTGAACGAACTGGCCATCCAGGGCAAGATCGACCCCCTGATCGGCCGCCAGGACGAGGTGGAGCGCACCATCCAGGTGCTCTGCCGCCGCCGCAAGAACAACCCGCTGTACGTGGGTGAGGCGGGCGTGGGCAAGACGGCGCTGGCCGAAGGCCTCGCCAAGCGCATCGTGGAAGGCCAGGTGCCGGAAGTGCTGGAAGACTGCACGATCTGGTCGCTCGACCTCGGCGCGCTGGTGGCGGGCACCAAGTACCGCGGCGACTTCGAGAAACGCCTGAAGGCGGTCATCGCCCAGCTCAAGAAGCAGCCGAGCGCCATCCTGTTCATTGACGAGATCCACACCATCATCGGTGCGGGTTCGGCGTCGGGCGGCACCATGGACGCGTCGAACCTGATCAAGCCCATGCTGGCCTCGGGCGAGCTGCGCTGCATCGGTTCCACCACGTTCCAGGAGTTCCGCGGCGTGTTCGAGAAGGACCGCGCCCTGGCCCGCCGCTTCCAGAAGATCGACGTGGTCGAGCCCACCGTGGCCGACTCCATCGAGATCCTGCGCGGCCTGAAGAGCCGTTTCGAGGAGCACCACTCGGTGGAATACACCGGGGAAGCGCTGCGTGCGGCGGTGGACCTCTCGGTCAAGCACATCCCCGACCGCCTGCTGCCGGACAAGGCCATCGACGTGATCGACGAAGCCGGTGCCCGCCAGCGCCTGCTGCCGGAAGACGAGCGGACCGGGACGGTGGACGTGCCCGAGATCGAGTACATCGTCGCCAAGATGGCGCGGATCCCGGCCAAGCAGGTCTCGGCGTCGGATCGTGACGTGCTGCGTAACCTCGAGCGCAACCTGAAGATGGTCGTGTTCGGCCAGGATGCGGCGATCGAGGCCTTGGCCTCGTCGATCAAGATGGCCCGTTCGGGCCTGGGCGATCCGTCCAAGCCGATCGGCAGCTTCCTGCTCGCCGGCCCCACCGGTGTCGGCAAGACGGAGGTCACCCGCCAGCTCGCCATGCAGCTGGGCATCGAGATGGTCCGCTTCGACATGTCCGAGTACATGGAAGCGCATTCGGTCTCGCGCCTGGTCGGCGCGCCTCCGGGCTACGTCGGCTTCGACCAGGGTGGCCTGCTCACCGAGCAGATCACCAAGCATCCGCATTGCGTGCTGCTGCTGGACGAAATCGAGAAGGCCCACCCGGACGTCTACAACATCCTGCTCCAGGTCATGGACCGGGGTGTGCTGACGGATACGAACGGCCGCGAGGCGAATTTCAAGAACGTGATCATCGTCATGACCACGAATGCCGGCGCGCAGCTGGCGTCGCGGCGCGGGATCGGCTTCGTGAAGCAGAACCATTCGCTGGACGCGATGGAAACCATCCGCCGCATGTTCACGCCGGAGTTCCGCAACCGTCTCGACGCGATCATCCAGTTCAACGCCCTGGACTTCGACCACATCCTGCGCGTGGTCGACAAGTTCCTGATCGAGCTGGAAACCCAGCTGGCGGAGAAGAAGGTGAGCGTGGACGTGACGCCGGACGCCCGCCGCTGGCTGGCGGAGCACGGATTCGATCCGCAGATGGGAGCCCGCCCGATGGCCCGCGTGATCCAGGACAAGGTGAAGCGCGCGCTGGCCGACGAACTGCTGTTCGGTAAGCTGGCCGACGGCGGCAAGGTCACGCTCTCGGTCGAGGGCGACGAGTTGCACGTGGAAACGGAGTCGGCCGTGCCGGCGACAGCTGAGGCGTAAACCTCAGCCCAGTGTGGGAGCCGGCTATGCCGGCGATCCCGCGGTAGCGGGCAATCTCGCCGCGAGTACCATCGCCGCTGAAGCGGCTGCCACAAAGCAAAAAAAGCCGCGGCGTGAGCCGCGGCTTTTTTTTTCGTTCCAGGCGAAGTCGGCGCGGTGCGCCTTACTTCATGCGGTACGTGATACGCCCCTTGGTCAGGTCGTAAGGGGTCATTTCGACCTTCACCTTATCGCCCGTGAGGATGCGGATGTAATGCTTGCGCATGCGGCCGGAGATGTGGGCGGTAATGACGTGCCCGTTCTCGAGCTGCACGCGGAACATGGTGTTGGGCAGGGTCTCCTGGACCGTACCTTCCATTTCGATGACGTCGTCTTTTGCCATGTGTCCCGGGTCGGCAGACGGCCGGAATGGCCGCATAAGTCCCTTAGTATGCCATAGGATCAGCCGAACTGCTCGTCCAGCTTCTTCCGGATCTCGTCCTCGATGGTGCCGCGCAGGGGCGAAAGGAGCATGCCCAGTTCCGCGGTGACGTGCACGTCGCTGGCGGAGACGGCGATCGCTCCCTTCACGCCGGAGCGGGCGAAGGTGAGGGTGTCGCCTTGCCAGGTGCCTTCCGTGCCGAACTTCTCGCGCATGCGCGCGGCCACCTTCTCGACGACGGCACGGGCGTTCTCCACCGTGGTTCCGTGGGGGCGGCGGATGTCGATCTTCGCCATGGATGGCTCCTTGCTTCCGGAAACGGCGGAGTCTAACAGGGCCCGTCATCGCGCGGCGTCGACACCTTTGCGTTCAAATAGATACCTCACTCTGCTAAAGTCGCGTCGTCAACGTCCCGGTCCCTTCATGCGTATCGAATTCGTCAGCTCGGCTCGCGGTGATTTCCACTGGTCACGGCCCATGCTCACGATCGGCCGGGCGGAGGACAACGACCTCGTCGTGTCCGAAGCCCAGGTGGCCGCCCGCCACGTCACCATCCACCGCGACCGGCGCGGGCTGGTGCTCGAAGTCGCGCCCGCTACGGGTCGCGTCTACGTCAATGCGCGACCCGTGCGAGAGCGTGCTCTGCTGCGTCCGGGCGACAGCCTCTCGCTAGGCGACTGCCGGATGCTCGTGCGGGACGACACCGACCTCGATGCGCGTGAGGTCGTGGCACCCACCGAATCGCGTTGCACGGTCGCGTTACGGCCGGTGGCAGGACCTCTCTCCGGTCGCGTGGTCGCCGTGGGCGATCGCCTTGAACTCGGTTCGACCCATGGCGCGCTGCCCCTCGAACTCCCCGGTAACGACGCCGCGCTGCTCACCCTGGCGTGGGACGACGGGGAGCTGGTGCTCGACGCCTCCCGCGTGCCGGCGCGCCATGCCGTCCGCGTCAATGGCGTGAAGGTGATGCGCGCCTCGCTGCAGCCCGGTGACCAGATCGGCATCGCGGCGCACCGGTTAGTCCTGGAAGGGCCCGGCTGGAGGGCCGAGCCGGTGCTGGCCATGCCGGAACCCGAGCCCGAGCCGGCGCCGGTCGAAGCCGAAGCGCCGCGCGGCGATGTCTGGTGGCTGATCCTGACGGCCGCGCTGCTGGCGCTTGGTATCGCCGCGGTCTTGTTCATTCAGTTCTGACGAACCACATCGGCGATCGCCTGCAAAACGCCCTGGACGGAGCCCGCTTGCCGCCCTGTGCGTGCGGGCATAATGCGTCCTCCTTCCCGATGGCGAGAACGAAGTGAGCAGAGCGTGGAATTTCAGCGCCGGTCCCGCGGCGCTACCGGAAGCGGTCCTGAGGCGCGCTCAGTCGGACATGCTCGACTGGAACGGCAGCGGCGCCTCGGTGATGGAGCTGTCCCATCGCGGCAAGCGCTTCATGGAACTGGCCGCGGCGACCGAGCACCGGCTGCGCGGCCTGCTGAACATTCCCGCGAATTACAAGGTGTTGTTCCTGCAAGGCGGGGCGACCCAGCATTTCGCGCAGATTCCGATGAACCTCGCGCCGGAAGGCGGCACAGCCGACTACATCGTCACCGGCGTCTTCAGCAAGAAGGCGGCAAGCGAAGCGGCCTTCCACGTCGACGCGCGCATAGCGGCCAGTTCCGAATCCACCGACTTCCTCTCGCTCCCGCCACGCGCAACATGGCGGCTCAGTCAGGCGGCGTCATACGTTCACTACACGCCGAACGAGACCATTCGCGGCCTGGAATTCCACGAGATCCCCGACGTTGGCGACGTGCCGCTCGTGGCGGACATGTCCTCCAACATCCTCGGCGCGCCGCTGGACGTCTCGCGCTTCGGTCTGATCTATGCGGGAGCACAGAAAAACATCGGGCCTTCGGGCCTGGTGCTCATGATCGTGCGCGACGACCTGCTGGCGCGTCCGCCGCGGCCGATCGCCCGAATCCTCCGCTACGCCGAGCAGGCGGCGAACGACTCGATGCTCAACACGCCGAATACCTGGGGCTGGTACCTCGCCGGCCTCACCTTCGAATGGATCGAGCAAGAGGGTGGCCTCGACGCGATGGGCGAGCGCAACGCGCGCAAGTCCGCCATGGTCTACGACACCATCGACGGCTCCGACGGTTTCTATCGAAACGATGTGGAGCGTGGCGCGCGCTCACGCATGAATGCGTCGTTCGTCTTGCACGATAACGCGCTGGACAGCGTGTTCCTGGCCGAATCCGAGGCCGCCGGGTTCATTGGTCTGAAGGGGCACAAGGCCGTGGGAGGCATGCGCGCCTCGCTCTACAACGCCGTGTCGCAAGCCGCGGTGGATGCGCTCGTGCAATTCATGCGGGACTTTGCAGCGCGGCACGGTTAAAGTCGGAAGTCGCCGCGATGCAGCATGCTTCGCCGGCCCCGACTGTTTCACCTGCAACCACTTAGCCGCCTGGACGTCCATGAGCAAGACCCCCGCCGATAAACAAGCCACGCTCGCCGAGGCGCGTACGCGCATCGACAGCATCGACCAGCAACTGCAATCGCTCATCAGCGAGCGCGCCCGTTGGGCGCAGCAGGTCGGCCGGGCCAAGGGCCCGTTGAAGGCGGCGGTGGAATATTACCGGCCCGAACGGGAAGCCCAGGTCCTTCGCGGCGTCATCGATCGCAACGACGGCCCGCTGCCGAACGCGGAGCTGGTTCGCCTGTTTCGCGAGATCATGTCGTCCTGCCTGTCGCAGCAGCAGCCGCTGAAGATCGGCTTCCTCGGTCCCGAGGGTACTTTCAGCGAGCAGGCCGTGCGCAAGCATTTCGGCCACGCCGCCTACGGCCTGCCGCTGGGCAGCATCGAGGAGGTGTTCCAGGAAGTCGCCGCGGGCAATGCGGACTTCGGCGTCGTGCCGGTCGAGAATTCAGGACAGGGCATGATCCAGATGACGCTGGACATGTTCCTCGTGTCGAAGGCCACCATCTGCGGCGAAGTGGAGCTGCGCGTCCACCAGAACCTGCTCTCGCTCAGCGGGGAGCTGAAGGACGTGAAGCGCGTCTACTCGCATCCGCAGTCGTTGCAGCAATGCCAGGGCTGGCTGCGCGTCAATCTGCCGCACGCCGAACGCGTGCCGGTGTCGAGCAATGCCGAAGCGGCACGCACCGCGCGCCTCTCCCCGGAATCCGCCGCGATCGCCGGCGAGACGGCGGGGCGGGTCTACGGCCTGAGGACCGTGGCCGGACCCATCGAGGACCGCTCGGACAACACCACGCGCTTCCTGGTGATCGGCCGCTCGATCTTCCCGGCCTCGGGTAATGACCGCACCTCGCTGCTGGTGTCGGTGCGCGACAAGCCGGGTGCGTTGTTCGACGTGCTCAAGCCGTTGGCCGAACATGGCATCAGCATGAACCGTATCGAGTCCCGCCCGGCACACACGGGGAAGTGGCAGTACGCGTTCTTCATCGACGTGTCCGGCCATGTGGACGATCCGGCCGTGCAGGCCGCGCTCGAAGAAATGAAACCCGCCGCCGCCGATGTACGCGTGCTCGGCTCTTACCCTGTCGCCTTGCCATGACCTCACCATTCGATGCAGCCGCGTTCGCCAACCGGGCGACGTCGGCACTCCGTGCCTACGATCCAGGCCACGACCTTCCCGCACTGCGCCTGCGATTCGGCGCCGCGATTTCCGAGCTGGGCTCCAACGAGAATCCGTTGGGCCCGAGTCCGCATGCGATGCGCGCGGCAACGCGCGCGCTCGAGGACATCTGGCGTTATCCGGATCCGCTCGGCGCGTCGCTGAAGCGCAAGCTGTCTGACGAGCAGGGCGTGCCCGTGTCGGGCATCACGCTCGGCAACGGCTCGCACGAGCTGCTGATGCTTCTGGCACAGTGCTTCGCCGACGCGGAGCATCCGGTGGTGCACTCGCAGTTCGGGTTTGCCGTGTTTCCGATCGCCGCCGCGGCGGCGGGCGCCCCGTCGGTCGCCGTGCCGGCGCTTCCCGCGGATCATCCCGAGGCGCCCTATGGGCACGACCTGGAGGCGATCGCCGCCGCCGTCACCGCGGACACGCGCCTGGTCTACCTCGCCAATCCGAACAATCCCACCGGCACGTGGTTCGGCGACGCGGCGCTGGAATCCTTTCTCGGCAAGATCCCCGCGCAGACCCTGGTGGTCGTGGACGAGGCGTACCACGAGTACGTCGATGCGCAAGGCCTCAGCACCGCCGCCCACCTTCTCGGGCGTTTCCCGAACCTCATCGTCACCCGCACGTTTTCCAAGGCGTATGCCCTGGCCGGACTGCGCATCGGTTACATGCTGAGCCATCCTTCCGTGGCCGCCGTGTGCGAGCGCCTGCGCGAGTCGTTCAACGTCAACGCGGTGGCGCTTGCGGCGGCGGAAGCGGCGCTGGGCGACCACGAGCATCGCGCTCGCGTGCGCGCCACGAACCATCGCGATCGCGCGTGGCTTGCGGAAGAACTGAGCGCACGCGGTTACCGTGTGCTGCCGTCGCAGACGAATTTCCTGCTCGTCGACCTCGGCCACGATGCGGCATCGTTCGAGGCGCAACTGTTCGAGCGCGGGGTGATCGTGCGGCCGATGACCGGCTACCGGCTGCCGCATACCGTGCGCGTGAGCATCGGCAGCCGCGCGGAACTGGAACGCCTGCTCGAGAACCTGCCATGAGCCGCGTCGACTGGATCAGCCGCGCGGGCGGCCCGCTGCGCGGAGAGGTCATCGTGCCGGGCGACAAGTCCGTGTCGCATCGTGCCCTGATGTTCGGCGCCATCGCCGAAGGCGTGACGCATATCCGCGGTTTTCTCGAAGGCGAGGACACGCGGGCCACGGCGGCGATCCTGGGCAAGCTCGGCGTGCGATTCGACACGCCGTCGGAGGGCGAGCGCGTCGTGCACGGCGTCGGCCTGCACGGGCTTCGCGGCAGCTCCGGGGAGCTGGACTGCGGCAACGCGGGAACGGGCATGCGCCTGCTCGCCGGATTGCTCGCGGGACAGGCGTTCGATTCCACACTGGTGGGCGATGAGTCGTTGTCGCGCCGGCCGATGCGCCGCGTGACCGATCCCCTGGCAACGATGGGCGCGTCGATCGAAACGCGTGACGGCATGCCGCCGCTGCGGATCCATGGCGGCGCCTCGCTGCATGGCGTGACCTACCACCCGCCCGTCGCGAGCGCCCAGATCAAATCGGCCCTGTTGCTGGCCGGCCTCTATGCCAGCGGCGTCACCGAAGTGATCGAGCCGCACCCGACGCGGGACTATACCGAGAGCATGCTGAAAGCCTTCGGCTGGCCGATCGACTACGCCCCGGGGCGTGCGCGCCTGGAGGGCGGTCATACCCTGCGCGCGACGGACGTGGACGTGCCGGCCGACTTCTCGTCCGCGGCGTTCTTCATCGTGGCCGCCTGCATCGTGCCGGGTTCCGAAGTGCGCCTGCGCGCCGTGGGGCTCAACCCGCGGCGCACCGGCCTGCTCGCGGCGCTTCGGCTGATGGGCGCGGATATCGTCGTCGAGAACGAGCGCAGCAGCGGCGGCGAGTCCATCGGCGACCTCCTGGTGCGCCACGCGCCATTGCGTGGCGTGGACCTGCCGTTGGACGTCGTTCCCGACATGATCGACGAGTTCCCCGCGCTGTTCGTCGCCGCCGCCGTGGCCGAAGGCAACACCACCATTCGCGGCGCGGCCGAGCTGCGCGTGAAGGAATCCGATCGCATCGCCAGCATGGCCAACGGGCTGAAGGCCTGCGGGGTCTCGCTCGAGGAGCTTCCCGATGGCGCGATCATCCACGGTGGCCGCATCGCCGGCGGCAGCATCGACAGCCACGGCGACCACCGCATCGCCATGAGCTTCGCGATCGCGGGACTTGTCGCCGCGGCGCCCATCGCCATCGGCGACTGCGCCAATGTGGCGACCTCGTTCCCGGGTTTCATGGAGCTGGCGAACGGCGTGGGCTTCAACCTCCGGGCCGCGTGACGCGCTACGCTTCACGTCCCTATGAGCCGGATGCCGTCATGACCGTGAAGATCCCCCCCTTCGTCGTCGTGGTGCCCGCGCGCTTCGGCTCCACCCGGCTGCCGGGCAAGCCACTGCTGAAGATCGGCGGCGAGTCCTTGATCCGGCGGGTCGCGGCCAGGGCGGGGCAGGCGGGAGCGGCCCAGGTCGTGGTCGCCACCGACGACGAACGGGTGGCCCGCGAACTGCGCGGTCGTGGCGATGTCCTGGTCTGCATGACTCGCGCGGACCACGCCTCGGGCAGCGACCGTATCGCCGAGACGGCGGCCAGCTTCGGATGGCCGGAGGACACCATCGTGGTGAATCTCCAGGGCGACGAGCCCTTTGCCCCGGCGGCGGGTATCCGCGCCGTGGTGGCGACGCTGGCGGGCGACGAGGCGCCCATGGCGACCCTCGCCGCGCCCATCGGGGATGCCGAGGAGCTGTTCGACCCCAACGTGGTCAAGGTCGTGCGGGCAGCTAACGGCCGGGCGCTCTATTTCACCCGCGCGCCCGCGCCCTGGGCCCGGGATGCCTTTGCGGCGAACAGGGGGGCGCTGCCGCCCGAGGTGCCGTTCCTGCGTCATATCGGCATCTACGCCTACCGGGCCGGATTCCTGCGCCGCCTGGCGGCCCTGCCGCAGACCCCGCTGGAGCGGGCGGAGTCGCTGGAGCAGCTGCGGGCGCTGGAGCATGGGTATGCCATCTCCGTGAGCCCGACCCCGGAGCCGTTCCCGCCGGGCATCGATACTCCCGAAGACCTGGCCAGGGCCGAGCGTTGGCTGCTCAGCCAGGCCTGAGCGCCGGTGTAAGGGGTTTCCTGCAATTGACCGAGGGCCTCCCCTACATGCAGCACAGGACTACACCTAGCGCGCCATCCAGGTCTCCGACGTAACCTAACCCCGTCGCCACACTCACCCTAGCAGGACGGCGACGCTCCCAAGGAAGGTCCTCGCCGGCATGGTCCATCCCCATGCCGGCGTTTTCGCGTCCGCCATGCCTCAACGCGGTAAAATGAGGGCATGGAGCACACCGAGTCGCATCCGTTCGACGGCAAGGCCTTCGTCCGCCATCTCACCACATCTCCCGGCGTCTACCGCTACTTCGATGCGGAAGACGAGCTTCTCTACGTCGGCAAGGCAGCCAATCTCAAGAAGCGGGTAGGCAACTACTTCCTGAAGCCGCCGATGGATCCGCGCATCGCCTCGATGGTGTCGCAGATCGCGCGGGCGGAAGTCACGCTCACCCGCACCGCGGGCGAGGCACTGCTGCTCGAATCCCAACTGATCAAGTCGCTCAAGCCGCGATACAACATCGTGCTGCGCGACGATAAGAGCTACCCGTACATCTACCTGTCCGGTGGCGAGGATTATCCGCGCCTGGCCTTTCATCGCGGCGCCAAGACCGGGCCCGGGCGGTACTTCGGCCCCTATCCGAGCACGTTCGCCGTGCGCGAGAGCCTGGGACTGATGCAGAAGCTCTTCAAGGTGCGCCAGTGTGAGGACAGCTACTTCAGGAATCGCTCGCGCCCCTGTCTCCAGCACCAGATCGGCCGTTGCAGCGCGCCCTGCGTGCGCCTGATCGAAGTGGACGACTACAAAAGCGACGTGCGCCACGCCGAGATGTTCCTGGAAGGGCGCAGCAGCGCCGTCATCGACGAACTGGCCGCGTCGATGGAAGCGGCCTCGCGCTCGCTGAACTTCGAGCGCGCGGCGAACCTGCGCGACCAGGTGGCTGCGCTGCGCAAGCTGCAGGCCCAGCACTTCGTGCAGGGCGCCAGTGCGGACATGGACGTGATCGCCTGCTGCATGGAGGGCGGCATGGCCTGCGTGAGCGTGATGTTCTTCCGTAATGGCGTCAGCCTCGGTTCGCGCGACTTCTTCCCCCGGCTGCCGACGGATGCCTCGATCTCGGACGTGCTGTCGCAGTTCATCGCGCAGTACTACCTGGAGCGCCAGGTACCGCGGGAACTCGTGCTGAGCGATCCGGTGGAAGACATGGACGTGCTGGCCTCGGTCCTGTCCGATCATGCGGGCCATACGGTGTCGTTGAAGCCCAGTGTCCGCGGCGAGCGTGCGCGCTTCCTCGAGATGGCCCAGCGCAATGCGAGCGCGGCGCTGACCTCGCGCCTGGCGAGCCGGCACACGCTGCTGGCGCGGTTCGACGATCTGCAGAAGGTGCTGGAACTCGAGACCACGCCGCGGCGCATCGAATGTTTCGACATCAGCCATACGCGGGGCGAGTTGACCGTTGCCTCCTGCGTGGTCTTCGGCCCGGAAGGTCCGGAGAAATCCCACTATCGGCGTTTCAACATCGCAGGCATCACCCCGGGCGACGACTATGCCGCCATGCACCAGGCCCTGACCCGCCGCTTCAAGAAGGTGGTCGAAGGCGGCGTGAAGCCCGACATCCTGCTCATCGACGGTGGCGTCGGCCAGGTGGCCCAGGCCATGGACGTGTTGCGGGAGCTCGGCGTGGAGGAGGGCATCCGCGTGGTAGGCGTCGCCAAGGGGCCTGGCCGCCGTGCGGGCGAGGAAACCCTGGTGCTCGCGGATAGCGGCAAGACCCTGCATCCCGGCACCTCGTCGCCGGCGCTGCACCTCGTGGCAGCGGTGCGCGACGAGGCGCATCGCTTCGCCATCAGCGGGCACCGCCGCCGCCGCGAGGCGGCACGGGAGCGCAGCACGCTCGAGGACGTGGCCGGCGTGGGCGCCCGGCGCCGCGCGGCGCTGCTGAAGGCCTTCGGGGGACTTGCGGGGGTCGAGGCCGCCGGCGTCGAGGAACTGATGAGCGTAAAGGGTATTGATCGCGGTCTTGCGGAACGCATCTATGCCATGCTGCACCCCTGAACGAACGGACGTGGCGCCTGCTGGCACCGCATCCCGCACCGGCTGACTTATGCGAATCAACCTTCCCACGTGGCTGACCTTGTTCCGGGTGCTCCTGCTCCCCGTCATGGTCATCGTCTTCTACCTGCCATTTCGCGGGGCGAACCTGACAGCGGCGCTGGTGTTCGTCCTGGCTGCCGTCACGGACTGGCTCGACGGCTACCTCGCGCGGCGCCTGAACCTCACGTCGGCCTTCGGCGCCTTCCTCGACCCGGTGGCGGACAAGCTCATGGTCGCCGTGACCCTGTTCCTGCTCGTGCAGTCGCACAGGGGAGGGTGGCAGGGCATCCTGATGGCCGTGACGGCCTCGATCATCGTTGGCCGCGAGATCAGCGTGTCGGCACTGCGCGAGTGGATGGCCCAGATCGGTGCCCGCTCCAAGGTGAAGGTGGCCTTCCTCGGCAAGCTCAAGACCGCCACGCAGATGGTGGCGCTGGTGGTGCTCCTGCTCCAGCACGACGCTGAAACCCTGCGGCTGTACCATGTGGGCGAAGCCCTGCTGGTGCTGGCCGGCGTCCTCACCATATGGTCCGGCCTGGACTACTTGCGCGCTGCCTGGCCGAGCCTAAGCGAGGATTCAGAGGAAGTGAAGAAAACTGAAAAAAAGACGGTGCAAAGTGGTTGACACATTCCCGATCTGATCTAAAATGGCCGGACAACGACGCGGGAATAGCTCAGTTGGTAGAGCACGACCTTGCCAAGGTCGGGGTCGCGAGTTCGAGTCTCGTTTCCCGCTCCAAGTCATTCCACAAAGCCTCGGTCCGCCGAGGTTTTGTTTTTTAAGCGCTTCGCGGATACTCTTCGCGCTGCGCAAGCGATGGCCGGGTGGCAGAGTGGTCATGCAGCGGACTGCAAATCCGCGTACGCCGGTTCGATTCCGACCTCGGCCTCCATCGCATTCCAAGGCGCACCCGCCAACGCGGTGCGCCTTTTTTCTTTCCGCCCGGATGGCGAAACCGGTAGACGCAAGGGACTTAAAATCCCTCATCCGAAAGGGTATGTGGGTTCGAGTCCCACTCCGGGCACCATCGCCGTCGCCGCCGGCGTCCTTTCTCAACTACCGAGGGAGCGCTGAGCCCGCCAACTGCCTATTTGCGGCTCACTTGTTCTTTCGCGTCTAACCACGTCGTGACACAGCTATTGCATGTGGGCAACTTTGGGAGTGGGTCACTAGCTACCCATCGCGACTTGGAATTATTGTGGATGCCTCTGGCATCCGGCTTCGACCTCACGCGATTGCCCGCGGCCATCTACGGGCGATTCGGGCACCAGCAATTGCCGGGTTCGGCGGTTCGGCCGTCGTCCCTGTTCATTTCGTGCTGAAGGTTCGCACGGCGCATCGGCCGCACGAAACGGATGAAGTGCTCGAGCGAGTTTCAACGATTCCGATATCTCCGTGGCTCCCTGCGTGAATCTCTCGGATCGCCGCGAATTGGCTGTGCCTTCCCCGTCTGCCATTAGACACCCCTCATGTCCGTTTGTTACAGGTATTGTGACGGATTGAGCATTAGGGTGCCAACATGACTCTTTACATTCGTCATGAAATTGTGATCTAGGCGTGTACCGCTCCACTAGGGCTAGCTGACTTTACGCAGTCGCGCCGCTTCAGCAGATGACAGCAAGCCTTCGTCGAAATGAATGGACCCGGAGAAAAGGTGTCTGGATAGGCGTGCCGAAAGCCATGAACGCTAGAGCGGATGAGCCACGCGGACGCTCCGAACACCACGCGCGTATTGATACCGGTGATCGTGATCTCGCAACTCAGGCTGCGGGTAGGCCCCATAACCATAAGCGAGCAGTCGGGTGATTAATCACAACCGCGAGGGCCCGGATGCGCGCCGACACCCGATGGAAGCCGCGAAGGACGCTAGACGTGACGATGCTGGAGTGGCTGGGAAGGCCGCGAAGGCCTCCGGTCATGCGCCGCTTCCCTGCGGCATGTTGATGTGTCCTGGTTAGACTCGATCTTACTGTCCGGATATCTTGGTCGCGGTGCAGTAGCCCGACGAAGCCATGTCATAGCTGATGTTTACCAGCGCCCCTCGGGCCTGAGCCGATAGCAGGACAGCCATCATCGCTCGAGCGTTGTACTGACCGAGATCGGGAAGGTAGACGACGCCGAATTGGCATGGCTGGGATAGTGCTTCCTTGAACTGAACATATCCGAGCCCCTGTGCGCCGACCGACACAATGCTATGGTTGTACTCATCAGTCGCCGATGCGCCCGTGCACACAGCAATAAGCGCGGAGCAAAGTAGAAGTACGAACTTCCTCATCGGGATCTCCTTTTCTGATCACCGGGATGCCCACAGTGACGGGTTCATGCGGCCATCGCGCATCCTGGCTTCACGGCGTAATGGTGACGGAGTTGGGGGTTTCTGCATTCGCCCACCAGGTTGGGCAGGCGTTCGCGCTGAATACCGAGATTGAGCGACCGGTGGAAATTGCCGTGAGCAAGGTTGCGTACATGACCTTACCTTCCTGCGTTGAAGCGTTGATCACGAAAGCACCATCTTGGCTGCAAGGAGCTTTTATGGGGTGATCGGCGACTGAGAAGATGACGGCCGTACCGTATGCCGTGAGTTTCGTAACGACCCCGCTTCCGTCGCCTGCGGACGCAGTGAATGCTGCTGAAAGTGAGACAAGCGCAGTGGCGGCGAGTGTAAGATTTTTCATGCACTATTTCTCCGGTCAATTTTCGTCGAGAAGGTAGTTGATCGCGGCACTGAGATCGCCCGCTTTACCGCAGAACCACTTTTCGCCCGCCGATACGTCACATTGCTGATTCCTTATCTTCAACCCCTGGTCCCTGTAGGTGGCGCGCAGCGAAGGTATGTCGCGAACCCCCTTGCAAGAGCCAGCGCCAGAGAACCACGCAAAGGGAACGAGCCAGGTCACGCTCGGGTCATTCTCAATGGCATTGAAGTATCGCGCGGTTCCTTCGACGACGACGTTGTCGCAGCCCTGTCTGGCGCCAGGGACCACAATGTACTTCTTGGTCGGGGCTATCGCCTTTAATGCGTTCATGGCTCCTTGCCATTCGCTGTCACTGTAGCCGTAATGATCGAATCCGACCCAGTCAATCAGCTGGATGCCCTGACGCATGTTGTTCTGGAAGTTGTCGGTCATGATCGACGCGATCGGCAATGTCGCGGTTCCGGGACCTTGCCTAATCGCATTCACAGCATTTACCCATGCCGGATTTGCTTGCCCATTGGCATCTGAGAGGCAGTTCCCCGAAGAGTTTGGTTCGTCAACGATATACGTGGCAACGACCGTGCTATGAGCTGGATCGCCAGGAACAAGGTAGCCCTGTGCAACCATCTTCTGGGCAAGACTCGACCAAGCTTGTGCGGCGTTGGGCTCGATGGTCCAGCATCCGTTTTGCTGATGATCGGCATTGAACGTCGTGCGAAAAACAAATGGGAAGGCAGGGACGATGGCATGCACATGGGCTGCCCTGGCTTTCGCCAGCTCACCTAAAACGTAGGCCTCGGAGCCAGCTTTGCCCGCATCGGAAACATCGGCGGTCCAGACCAGGATCGAGTAAAGGTTTACATGGTCCTTGAACTCGGGAAAGCCCGAATTCGCCGGATCGGCAGCTTGGGGGCTCTCGTAGTCGCCTCCGAAATATCCGAAATACTTGTCAGCGGGCTGCGCGTGTGAGGCGAAGGGAATCAGCAGTCCGGCGATTATCGACAGTCGTTTTGATAGCATGACCAGGGCTCCGTGTCAGTTGCGTACGACGATGGTGTCAACGTCTTCGCTGTTGACCCAGCGACCGCACAAGCCAGATCCGAAGACATCAATCGAAACGTTAGATGCCTTGGCGGCGAGGAGTGCTGCATACTGACGCTTGGATGTTTCCGAGTTTTCGTTTGGAAGGACCCAGAGGTTATTGGAGGCTGCGCAAGCGGCTCTGTTACTGATGGTGCCATCCGTTTCGAAGTAAACCAGTCCATCACTTTGACGTACGTAAATGGCCAGAACGTGGCCGTTGACGCTGCCAGCTTGTGCCGGAATCGAGACGGCTACCGTCAAGGCCGCGAGGCCTAGCGCTGCGAGGTTCATGAATTTCCCCCTTGAGGGCCGTGAGAGCCACGGCGTTGGCATCATGCGATCGTCTTGTCTGCGCAGTCTGTAGGCGAATGCCCATTTTGGTGTAAGGGAACTCCTACGCCATCGCCTGCGGACGAAGGCATCGAATCTCCGCCGTCGGCAAGGCTAGAATGCGCTGCCTCCAGGGGCCGCGTCGGCTATCGGGCCGGGCGTCGATTTGGAACAGGGAAATTCATGAAGAAGAAGGCTCTATTGCTCGTAGCCGCGGGTACCGTGGCATTCTCCACCTCGTTCGTCGCGCTCGCCGACAGCCAGGGCGGCTTCGTCCAGGCGGGTGCGGGACATTCGGATAGCGATGCCAGGGGCAGTTCCACGTACGGCGTGCTGGGCGGCTACCGCTGGGCGGTCCGGGCGCCCTTTTACTTCGGTGTGGAGGGCGGTTATGTCAACCTCGATCGCGGAAACTACACGTTCTCCAACACAGTCGCGTTCACCGACTTCGCGGGTTCGCATACGCTGATGAGCCAAAGCCGGATCAGGACGAAAAACGAAGCTCTTCTCCTTGGCGTCAGTGCGAAATGGGAATTGTCCGGGCAGTATTTCATCACCGCTCATGGCGGAATCGCGCGCTATAGAAACGACAACCGCGTGCACTCGAGCGGTAGCCTGGACGGTGCCCCCGCGGAAAGTTCCAGCGGCCACTATCGGTACTACGACACCAACTATTACGCCGGTCTCGGGTTCGGTTACGACTTCAACCCGCAGGTCAGCCTGAGTTTCACCTACGATCACTACGCGCCCAAGTACGAAGCGTACGGCATCAAGGAGACGGTGAAGTTCGACACGTACGGTGCGGCTGTGGAATTCCGCTTCTGATGATTCGCTTTGGGGTGGCCCGAGGGATGCGTGAGGCCACCTCGTCCGTTGATGTAGGGTTTCCCCTACAGAACGAGGGGCGAGCAATTCGTACAATCGCGTCTTCAAAAAAGGGGGAGACCTGGCCAATGGCCAAGACGCGTATTCGACCCGTAAGCAGACTGACTGGCGCCGCCACAGCACTGGCACTGGCGGTCATGACGGTTCCCATTGCGCAAGCAGTTGATGGATCGTCATTTATTTCCCTTGGACTGGGTCGTAGCTCGTTTGAGCGCAACGATCTCCTGAACAACCGGGCGGGCGGCGGGCTGTTCCCACACAGCCTGGGGATCAGTTCCGATCGAAGCGATAGAGCGGCCTCCCTGGCCTTGGGCTATCGCTGGACGCTTTCGCCTGCGGTCCACCTCGGACTTGAGCCGGGTACGCTGACCTCGGCGAGTCAAGCAGTCGCGCCGGAGTATGGGACCCCTATATGGGGCACGACGTTACTGCATATTACAAGCGCAAAGAGTCAGTCAAGGCACCCTTGCTCGGCGCGAACCTTCGCTGGCAGATCGGCCGTGGTTTCTCGCTGATGGCACACGGGGGTATTGCCCGGTATCGCTCGCAGTACACGGTGCACGAGACCGGCGAGGACAACGGTGTTCCTTTCGCGAGCCCCGGTGAGGGACATCGACGGGTGCGCAACGGAGCGTACTGGGGCGTGGCTTTGGGTTACGAAGTCACCCCTCGATTTGAGGTGGCGCTCGCTGCCGACCGGTACCGGCCGGAGGTTGGCGGGGAGTTTCGCGGCCAGCGTTACTCCCAGTCCATCACCGTGAATACGTGGGGCTTGCGGGTGGAGTACCACCGATAACGATTCCAAGTGCCTCAGGGTGGCATTCCGGTCGGCTGGGTATCGATGCGCGAACGCTGGTCAGATGGCTGGCGTTCGCACATCCGTCATCGGATACAGCAACAGCGGGCTCCTCGCCGTGGTTCGAGCACGGAAAGACCAGCCTGGAATCAGAAATCGTAGTTCATTCCAAGCCGCACGTATCGCGGCGGCTCCAGTACCGTCGCCGTGCCATAGAGATCGTCGCGCTGGGACGGGGTGGCGCTGGAGTTGTTCCGTGAGTAGATGGCAAGCGGACGCTGTTCGTCGAAGACGTTGAACACGCTCAGGTCGAAGGACAGGTGGTGGTGTGCGAACTCCGGCGAGTAGTCGAGGTTGAGGTCCACCTGGTGCGTCCACGGCAGGTCGCCTTGTTTGCCGGGCGGGGACGGTTGTCCGTTGCACCAGTGGTACAGGCTGCCGTAGCCGTTCGGGCTGTTGGTCGCCGGATCGTCGGGCGTCGGTCCGTAGAAGCCGAGGCAGTAACGGGGAGCGCCGGAAGCGATCCGCACCACGCCCGAAACCATCCATTCAGGGGAGAACCGGTAGACGCCGTTCAACTTGAGCTGGTGGGTGTGGTTGTTGCTCAGCAGGCCGTTGGCGTGCTCCATGACATAGGCATTGTCCCAGTCCTGGGTGACGCCCACCGAGTCGTCGCCGCGGCTTGCCGTGAGCAGCCCCGACGAGTTGCCGTAGCTTCGCGAGAACACGTAGTCGACCCGGCCACCCCAGGGGCCGTCGGACAGGGGATGCTCGAGGAACATTTCGAGGGCGTAGTAATTCCGCTTGGGTCCTTGTTTGAATCCCCAGTCGGCGTCGCTCATCGGTACATTCACGTATCCGTTCGTGGTCGCGACCTGGAAGTCGTTCGTCTTCCCGGGGTTGAAGATGTAGCAGCCGCCACGGTTCGCGCTGATCTGGTCGTCGGTGAGGCCGTATTGGTTTTCCGCCTTGGCGATGAGCAGGTTCGCGCTGTCGCAGACGTCGTCGGAAATCTGCCGAAGCTTGCGGAAGGTGCCCTTGACCCCGGCGACCCAATGCTCACCCAGCGCCTTCGTGGCACCCAGGATGAATTCGTCCTGGTACTCCGCACCCAGGTTCGTGGAGGCGACCGTCCGTGGATCGGGCGCTGCGCCCGTATGCCCGTTGACGTAAAAGCTGCCGAACTGCGACAGGCCCGTCGGCATGCCATCGGGAGCGATGCCGGTATAGGTGTAATAGCTGCGCTGCCACTGGTAACCCGTGGCGCCGTCATAGGCCGTATTGTTGTTGATGGCCAGATAGTAGCGGCCCAGGTTGCCGAACACCTTGAGGGAGGCGTCGCCGAACACGTCCCAGCTGAAGCCCGCGCGAGGCGACCAGTTATGGTCCTGCGAGGTGAACTTCACGCTGCTGTTGTTGTAGTTGTCGAAGGAATCGTTGCGGATGCCGAGGCTGAGCAGGAAACGGTCGCTGATCTGCCAGTTGTCCTCGAGGTACTGCGCCTTCTCGACGGTCTTCACGCCGGAGGCACCGTTGGTGATTTCGTTGACGACGTAGTAGCCGCGGCCACCGGGCGCACCAATGCCGTTGGCGATGTCGATCGCGCCTGCGCTCTGGCCGTAGGTCCAGGTGGACTGGTTGTTGCCCTGGTCGATGGTCTCGGGCTTGTCGTTGTCCACGCCGAGGTTGAGCGTGTGATCGCCGAGCTTCCATTCCAGGTTCAGCTGCAGGCTGGTGTTCTGCGAGCCCTGGTCGGGCGCGGACAGCGACGAGATCGTTTGCGAGTTGCTGATCGAGCGTCCTCCGTTCAGCAGCGGATCCTGGTCCGTGATGTTTTGCAGGTAGGGCAGGGTCGGGTCGTAGCCCGCGGGTGAGTTGTAGTCATGCAGTCGCATGCGGCCCCAGAGGGCGGTGAAGGTGAGGCCATCGGTGATATAACTCGTGAACTTGCCGATGTAGGCGGTGCCACCCGTCTTCGTAAATACCGATGGGACGGAATGACCATTCGTGCCGAGGTTCGCGTAGGTGAAGTTCTCGTTCTGACCGGAACCGGACTGCTCGCTGTGGATGCCGGTGACTTCGAGGATGTTGTTGTCGGTGATGTTCCAGTTGAGCTTCCCGTACCACTTGGGCGTCTTGTTCTTGTAGTGGAGCCGCGAGGACTGTGCGAAAGGATTCGACGGATCGGCATTCGTCGCGGTGGTATCGCCGCGTGTCGTGTCCTGCTCGGCCGCGGCGAACATGTACAGGCGGTCCGCGATCAGCGGGCCGCCGATGTAGGCGCTATAAGTGGTCGTCCAGCTCTTGTCCTCGTCGCGGTAGTCGTAGAGCTGGCCGGCGAAGCGGTTCTGCGCATAGCGTATGTTGTCCGGCGACGATGCGAGCGAGCGTGGACTCCATTGCGCCTGGAACCCGTAGTGCCACGTATTCGTCCCGCTCTTTCCCACCTGGTTGATGACGCCACCGTCCGAGCGCCCGTATTTGGCGCTGTACCCTCCGGTCAGCACCTCCTGCTGGTCGATGGCGCCGTAGGGCAATTGCAGGGCGCCTTCGCCCTTGTAGGGGTCGGTCGTATTGAATCCATTGATGTAGTACGCGTTCTCCGCGCCGCTTGAACCGCCAAAGGACACCAGGTTGCCTCCACCGCCTATACGGCTGGCGTACAAGGCACCTGAAGTAGCCGTCCCGGGCGCGAGCAATGCGATGTCCTCGGCCGTCCTGGCGAGAGGCAGTTGCCGCAGTTGTTCAGCGGAAATCACGGTGCGCGAATCGACCGTCGTGACGTCGATGGCGGGCTGGGCAGTTGCCGATACGGTCACGCCACCCAGGTTCGTGGCAGTAGCCGATGCCGGCGCGGCGCCCGTGAAATCGATCTGCGCGGCGCCACCGACGCGGAGCGCGACGTTCTCGCGCGTCGAAACGAGGGTGCCGTTACGAAAAAGGCTGACGGCGTAGGTACCGACGGGCAGCGAGCCCGCCTGGTAGTGGCCGCTCCGGTCCACCGCCACCTCGCGACGTATGCCGTTGGATCCTTCCACGCGAACCGTGTCGCCCGTGCTGTCCCCGGCGATCGTCCCGAAGACCGAGCCTGTCGTCGACTGCGCGGCGGCGGCGCCCGCCAGTGCGAGGCCCATACTTAGAACGAGGAGCTTCAACGTGGCGCTGCGGGGAGCGGTTCGCATGGTGTCGGTCATCGTCACATACCTTCTGAGGTTCGCGGGATTGGGGGCAGGGCGTTCGAGGGTCAGTAGCCGGTCACCGTGCCGTCCTTGCGCATCTCGGTCGCGCCCCAGTAAACATGCTGCTTCGCATCGAACATGATCGCTTCGTATCCGCCGAAATTGCCGCTGCCGGGAATGATCTTGTAGCCTCGCGCGGACAGCGCCGTCTTCACAGCCGGATCGAAGCCCGATTCCATTTCGACGCTGCCGATGCCCGTCGACGCTTCGCCGGTGGGCTCGGCGTTACCGACGTGCCGCCAGCGCGCGGCGTCGCCGGCGTCCTGCACGTTCATGCCGAAGTCGATGATGTTGGACAGCACCTGCACATGGCCCTGCGGCTGCATGTCGCCGCCCATCAGCCCGAAGGACAGGAACGGCTTGCCGTCCTTCATGACGAAGGCGGGAATGATGGTGTGGAACGGACGCTTGCCGGGCGCGTAGACGTTCGCGTCGCCGTCGCGCAGCGAGTAGAGCTCGCCGCGATCCTGGAACATGAAGCCCAGGCCATCGGCGACGAGGCCGGAGCCCATGCCGCGATAGTTTGACTGGATGATGGACACCATCATGCCGTCCTTGTCCGCCGTCGTGAAATAGGTGGTGTCGCCGTCGAACAGCTTCGGGTCGCCCGGTCCGATGGCCGGCTCAGCGCGATCGGGCCGGATCGATGCAGCGCGCTTCGCGCCATACGCCTCGGAGATCAAGGCCGTCATCGGTGCCTTCGCAAAGCGGGGATCGGCGTAGTACCTGGCCAGGTCTTCGTACGCCATGCGCTTGGCTTCGAGCATGACGGTCAGCGTGTCGGCGCTACCCTGGCCCATCTTCCGGAGGTCGAAGTGCTTCAGGATCTGCAGCATCTCCAGCACCGCGAAGCCCTGGCCGTTCGGGGGCAGTTCGTAGACGTCGTACCCTCGGTAGTTCACTGATTGGGGGGTGACCCATTCGCCATGGTAGTCGGCAAAATCGGCATACCGGAGGTCCCCGCCCACGCGTTTGAAGTAGGCATCGATCGTGTGGGCGATGCTTCCCTTGTAGAAGGCGTCGCGGCCTCCTTCGGCGAGCAGCGACAACGTATGCGCAAGGTCCGGATTGCGAAAGACCTCGCCCTCGGCGGGCGTGTGTCCGTCGATGAGGTACGTGGCGCGGGCATTGGTGAGATCGCCCACCAGCTTTTCCCGCTTCTCGAAGGCGGCGAAGTTGCCCTTCCAATAGGCCGCTACCAGCTGGGTCACGGGGAACCCGTTCTTCGCATAGGCGATGGCCGGTGCGAGGTCGTCTGCCATGGACAGCTTGCCGAACCTGTCGTGCAGGGCGAACCAGGCGTCGACCGTCCCGGGCACGGTGATGGGGAGCGAGCCCATCGGCGGTATGTGGTCCTTGTACGGCATGCCGGCCTTCGCGTAAGCGTCCTTCACTTCGGCGCGCATCTTCGCTAGGTCGCGAGATTTTGCGGACGGTCCGGAACCGTTGTATCCGTAGAGCTTGCCCGTCTTCGGATCCCAGACGATCGCGAAGCAATCGCCTCCGATGCCATTGAGCACCGGTTCCATCAGCCCCAGGGCGGCGTTGGCCGCGATCGCCGCATCGACTGCGCTGCCGCCCTTCTTCAGGATGTCGAGGGCGATTTGCGAGGCTAGCGGTTGCTCGGTGGCGGCCATGCCATGTTGTGCCAGCACCGGCGAACGGGATGCCCATGGGGTCCCCGAGTAGCGGTCGCCACGCCCCAGCCCTTCGGAGGCGAAGGTGCCCTGGGAAAGCAGGCAGAGCAGGGTGGCCACGAGCCATGGCCGCGTGTAAAGGGACGTCCACTTCATGCGGGTTTCTCCTCGATACCGGCCACCTTGACGGATGAGAGCCGGGTGGTGATGTGAGCAGCGTCACGCGATGGAGCGTAGGCCATTGTCGGATTGACGCCCAGGGACGCTGCTGTGTAGCGTTGCCGCGAGATATAGCGCATCGCATACCGAGGGAGCGACACATAGTGAAACCTGTGGCCACGCGTAACCTGCATAGCCAAGTGGTCCAGGAGCTGGGACAGCTGGTCGTCAGCGGCAAGCTGGCGCCGGGCGAAGGGCTGCCACGCGAGGAGGTGCTCGCGGAGAGGATGAAGGTGAGCCGCACGGCCTTGCGCGAGGCCATGAAGGTGCTCGTCGCCAAAGGGCTCATCGAATCCCGCCAGCGTACCGGGGCGCGCGTACGCGACGCCATCCACTGGAACCAGCTGGATGCGGACGTGCTGGCCTGGCGCTGCGCCCTGATGCCCACCGAAAGCTTCGTCGAGAAACTCGTGGAGATGCGCGAGCTTATCGAGCCCGCCGCCGCTGCCGCAGCGGCGAAGCGGCGCACCGCCGGGCAGCTTGCGGACCTCAAGGCGGCTTATGAGGCCATGGCATCTTCAGAGGATCTCGACGCCTGGGCCCAGGCCGACCTGGCCTTCCACGAGGCGCTCCTGCGCGCCACCAACAACGAACTCATGGTCTCGCTGTTCTCGGTGATCGCGACGGCGCTCGGCACGTTCTTCCTGCTTTCCGCGCGCAATTCCGGGAACTTCAAGCTGGCCCTCCCGCATCACGAGAAGGTCTACGAGGCAGTACGGAAACGCCAGCCCGAGGTAGCTCGCGAGGCCATGCTGGGCATGGTTGCCACTTCGCGGGAAAACATCCGCGGCCGCGGGCGCCGGACGAAATCCGCCTGATACGGCGTCCCCTTGCCGTTTCCGCGCATGCTGCGGCGCAGCTTGCAGTCCGATAATAATAAAATACTACAATTCAGCCATGGACGACCGGGCTGGGATGGTGCTGGCCCGGCGTCGCGGGGAAACAGTTCGGGATCGACAGGACACACAAAGCGCGAGGGCAATAGCTTGCCCTCGACGGCTGACTGCGGCCTTCGTTTACCCGGTTTGGAGATGAAGGCAGTCCATCCATAAAGGGGCGTCGGAATGCAGCGGAAGGTATTGGCGTTGTCGGTGCGCAACGCGTTGGCGGGCATGATCGGTATCGGTCTCATCGGCGGGTCTTTCCAGGCCGTCGCGCAGGACGCTGCTACCGCGGCCCCGGGCGGCCCGGTGGTCCAGTCGCAGGACACGAACGCCGGTTCCACCGGAAGTGACAAGGTCAAGGACAAGAAGTCCGTGACCGAACTCAACGGGGTTCAGGTGACTGGCCAGTTGCAGTCGCTGTACCTGTCCCAGGCCACCAAGCGCGACTCCATCAGCGTCGTGGATTCCGTATCGGCCGAAGAAGCGGGCAAGTTTCCCGACCAGAACGTGGCCGACGCGCTGCAGCGCGTGCCGGGCGTGTCGGTCAACCGTGGCGGCGGCGAGTCCAACCAGATCACCGTGCGCGGCTTCGGCCCGAACTTCGTGAACGTCCTGGTGAACGGCCGCACGATGGCTACTGCGGCGACCGATCGCGCGTTCGACTTCGACGTCCTGCCGTCCGAGATCATCCAGCAGGCGGTGGTGCAGAAGACCGCCACGCCGGACACGGAAGAAGGCGGCATCGGCGGTACCGTGAACGTGATCACCGCGCGCCCCTTCGACTTCAACGGGTGGCATGGCGCCGGCAGCGCCGCCGCGGTCAACGACCATACGGGGGGCGGCTTCGGCGGCAAGACCACGCCGAAGGTCTCCGGCATGATCGGCAACACCAATGCGGACCACACTTTCGGTTGGCTCGCCTCGGTGGTGTACTACAAGCGCGACCACGTGCAGCAGACGATGGATACGGGCGGCTGGCTGAGCAACCAGGACTTTTCGCGCATCAACCCCGCGTATACGAACGTCTCGCTCCCGCAGACCCTGCAGGGGCAGTCGACCCAGGAAACCCGTACCCGCCGCTCGTTCAATGGCGCCATCGACTGGAAGCCCGCCGACGACTTCACGGTAAAGGTGGACGGCCTGTTCTCGGAGTACCAGGTGGATTCCGACGTGCGCGGATTCGGTCTCTACACCAACACGGGCATCATCAACTCCATCACGCCGGATGCCAACGGCACCGCGCAGCATTTCGGCGTGGATGCCTCGGGCGGCATGGCGAACGATTACATCGTGAGCTCAGTGCCGCGCGACGCCTTCAACACGCAGGTAGGCGCGAACTTCAACTGGCAGATCGATCCGTCGATGCAGGTGGACTTCGACAGCGCGGTGTCGCGCGCCTGGAACAAGAAGTCGGCGGACAGCAACTTCACCGTGCTGGGCACGCGCAACATCGGTGCCACACCGCAGTGGCAGAACGGCGGCAGCGATCATCTGCCCAGCTGGACCGGTTTCCTGCCCACCGACGACATCGACTCGCTGCACGCCCACGTGCCGAACCAGGGCACGCAGAGCGCCAACGTCACGGATGCCATCTTCGAGAACAAGCTGCATTTCTCCAAGAGCTTCCTGGACGGCACGCTGTCACGGCTGGACTTCGGCGTGTCGAGCACGCAGCGCAAGAAGACCAAGGTCACTTACAAGACGCCCGACGATGTGGCCTGCGCGGTCTATTGCGGTTACGCGGTGAACGTTCCGGCGGATGCCGTCGACGCCCATGTCTTCAATGGTGGCAGCCTGGTGGACGGCGTGTCGTCGACCTTCCCGCACCAGTGGGTCACCTACGATGTCGACAAGCTGTTCCAGTACCTGGCTTCGCCGGCTGCGTACAACCAGCTGGCGAACCCCGCGGCGTTCCAGGCCGCGCTGGCGGCCAACGGAGGGAGTTTCAAGGCGCAGATCGACCCCAGCTCGTATGCGCAGATCAAGGAGCACACGACGTCGGCCTACGGCACGGCAACCTTCGAGCAGGACGCGGCGATGCCGTGGACCTTGAACGTCGGCATGCGCTATACGAAGACCGACACCACGTCGCGCGCGTTTTCCATCCCGATCCTGGCGATCGCGGTGAACCCCGCCGACCCGACCAATGCGATTCCGACGTATGGCTCGCTGACGCCGATCTCCCAGAAGGGCGATTACCATTACTGGCTGCCCTCCGCCAACTTCAAGCTCAACCTGCGCGACGACCTGGTCTTCCGCGCGGCGGCTTCGAAGACGCTGACCCGTCCGGACCTGGGCGACCTGGCGCTTAACGTCAGGTACAACTTCCGTCCGCAGGACCAGACCATCGACCAGGGCAATGCCAGCCTGCTGCCGTACGTGTCGAAGAACTACGATGCGGGCCTCGAGTGGTATTTCAACGATACGAGCTACACCGCGATCGACCTGTTCTACAAGAAGGTCAGCAACTTCACCACTAAGATCACCACCAACACGACCTTGCTCGGCTTCCCGTTCCAGCTGACCGAGCCGGTCAACCTCAACGACGCCACCATCAAGGGCGCCGAGCTCACCTTCAACTACCAGTTCACCAGGCTGCCGGCGCCGTTCGACGGCCTGGGCGTGGCGACGAACTACACCTACGTCACCAGCGACACGTCGATCAGTTCGGACCATCTCGCGAGCACGGGCCGCTTCGCGGTGCCGGGCATCGGCAATTCGTCGAACTTCAGCGTTTACTACCAGAAGGGGCCGGTCGAGCTGCGCGCCGCATACAACTGGCGGCAGAGCTACCTGACCTTGCTCGCAGGCAACCAGGGCCAGCCTACCTCGGTGAAGTCGTATGGACAGGTGGATCTCAGCGCGAGCTACAACCTCAACAAGCACGCGTCGATCTTCCTGTACGCGACCAACCTGACCAACGAGAACATCTACCAGTACCAGGTCCTCGCCGACCGGCTGAACTATGCCGAGGCCAACGGGCGCACGTTCTTCGTCGGCGTACGCGGTTCGTTCTGAGCGAATGGCCGAACCCGCCCCGCTCCAGCTGCGCAACGATTGGCTGAACCTGCGCGTGTCGCCGCGGCTCGGCGGCGGCATCGCGGCACTGGAGTGGATGGGGCGGGGTGCCGGGGTAGCCTTGATGAGGGGCTGGGACGGCTCCCCGGACCCCAACAGCCTCGCCTGTTACCCCCTGCTGCCGTGGAGCAATCGCATTGCCCACGGCGGCTTTTTTTACCGCGGTCGGAGGGTGGCTCTTGCATGCAACCGCGAGGGCGACGCGTGGCCCATCCACGGCAGCGGATGGCAGCGCGAATGGACGGTGGCCCAGCACGACAGCCGGACGCTCGCGCTGACCCTGGAAGAGTCGGTATCCGATGCCTACAGCTATCGGGCCCTCCTCGGTTATCGCCTCGACGGCGATACGTTGCGCATACGCCTTCGCGTCACGAATACCGGGGATGTCTCGTTGCCGTTCGGTCTGGGGCTGCATCCATTCTTTCCTCTGCACGACGGTGTCCGCCTGCGGGCACCCGCGCGGTCGGTCTGGCAGAACGACGGCCGCGATCCCTTGCCGGTCCGCCGGGAGGCGATCCCCGGCGCATGGGACTTCGGCATGGCCCGCGCGTTGCCGCATGGTGGTCTCAATCATGCGTTCGAGGGCTGGTCCGGCGCGGCGACGATCGAGTGGCCGGCACTGGCGCTTCGCCTGCATGTCGAATCGGACGTCGACAGGTATGTGCTCTACGTGCCCGACGGAGGCACGTTTTTCTGCTTCGAACCGGTGGACCATCCGATCAATGCCGTCCATCTTCCGGGCGGTCCGCTCGCCAACGGGTTGACCGACCTTGCGCCCGGCGTCAGCCTGGAACGATGCTTCGCCTTTCATGCCGAGACGTGGCGATAAAGAGGAATACGACACCGTGAATCGTTCGTCCCGAATCATCAGGCTCCTGCTCGCCGTGGCCGCCGGCCTGTTCCTCGCTTCGAGCCTGGTTGCCGCGCCGCGTTACGATGCCGATCGCCGTGTCTTCCGCCTCGATGCGGGCGATGTCACCTATGCCATGGGCGTGAATGCCGACGGCGTCCTCCAGACCCTGTACTGGGGCGCGCGGCTGCCGGCCGGCGATCCGCTCGGACCTGCCGTTCCCGCACCCGAGCGATCTTCGTTCGATCCTGCCGGAAGCCTGACCCCGCAGGAGTACGCAGGGTGGGGCGGTGCGATGACTGCCACGCCCGCGCTGAAGATTCGCCTGGACGACGGCAACCGCGACCTGGTGCTACGTTACGACAGCCACCGCATCGAAAAGGATGCGCTGTCGATCCGCCTGCGCGACGCACAAGCCGGTGTGACGGTGGACCTGCGCTACACGGTGGACGAAGCGACAGGCATCGTGGGGCGCTCCGCGCATATCGAGAACGCGGGAAAACAGGCGTTGACCATCGACAGCGCGGCGGCCGCGACGTGGAACCTCCCGCGCGGCGATTATTCGCTGCGCTATCTCACCGGCACGTGGGCGGGAGAGTGGCACCTGCAGACGCGCGCGGTGACGCAGGGCGCCACGGTACTTGAAAGCCGCCGCGGCAGCACCGGCGACGAGAACAATCCATGGTTCGCCATTGGCCGCGGAGATGGCTGGGACGAAGAGCACGGCGACGTCTGGTTCGGCGCCCTGGCCTGGAGCGGTTCGTGGCGCATCCAGGTCGACGAGGACATCCTCGGCCAGGTTCGGGTCACGGGCGGTTACAACCCGTTCGATTTTGCCTACCGGCTGAAGCCCGGGCAGGGCCTCGATACGCCGGTGTTCTACGCGGGCTATAGCGCGCAAGGTATCGGCGAGGCATCGCGCCTGATGCACCGGTTCGAGCGCGATCGCGTCCTTCCCGGCGGTGCCAAGGCAAAGCTGCGTCCCGTGCTGTACAACTCCTGGGAAGCCACCGAGTTCAAGGTGGACGAGGCGGGGCAGGAGCGTCTTGCCGAGAAGGCCGCTGCGCTCGGCGTCGAACGCTTCGTGGTCGACGACGGCTGGTTCGGCGCGCGCGACAACGATCATGCCGGCCTCGGCGACTGGGTGGTGAACCGGCGCAAGTTCCCGAACGGCCTGAAACCGCTCATCGACAAGGTGCATGGCCTGGGGATGAGCTTCGGCCTGTGGGTCGAACCCGAAATGGTGAACCGAGACAGCGACCTGTATCGCGCGCATCCCGATTGGGTACTCAACTTCCCCGGGCGAGAGCGCAGCGAAGGACGCCACCAGCTCGTGCTCAATCTGGCACGCGAGGACGTGAAGGCCCATGTGCTGGCGGTGCTCGACGGACTCCTGCGTGACAACGACATCCAGTTCCTGAAGTGGGACTACAACCGCAATTGGTCGGAACCGGGTTGGCCGCAGATGCCGCCGGACGAACAGCAGAAGGTGTATGTGGCGTACGTGCACAATCTTTACGACATCCTGCGCGAATTGCGCTCACGTCATCCGGGTGTGGAGATCGAATCGTGTTCCGGGGGTGGCGCCCGCGTGGATCTTGGCATCATGGCGCTGACCGACGAGGTCTGGCCATCCGACAACACCGACCCCTCCGATCGCCTCTCGATCCAGGATGGTTTCAGCTACGCCTACGCGCCCGCCACGATGATGGCCTGGGTGACCGGCTCGCCGAACTGGGTGAACGCACGTAGCAGCTCATTGGATTTCCGCTTTCTTTCCGCGATGCAGGGCGGCCTGGGTATCGGCGCGAACTTGCTCGAGTGGACGCCCGCCGAGGAGGCCACGGCGCGGGACTATATCGCCGAGTACAAGAAGATCCGCGCCACGGTGCAGCGTGGCGAACTGTACCGACTGCTTTCGCCGCAGGACCGGGCGCCGTGGTCCGCCACCCAATCCGTCGCCGCCGACGGACGGCAAGCAGTGGTGTTCGCGTTCCAGCGCCAGGGCGAGGAGGCGCGGGCCTTCCCGACGCTGCGTCTGCGGGGGCTGGATCCGGCAGCGCGTTATCGCATTCGTGCAATGCACGGGAAAGTGGCAACCGACACGCCTGCATCGGCGAGTGGGGCCTATTGGATGCGGCGCGGCGTCGACATCGTGATGAAGGGCGACCTGCAGGCGGCCGGCCTGGTACTGGAACGCGAAGGCAAGTGAGCGTGGAGGCGGTCTAGCTGCCGGCTTCACGCCGTTCCAATGCGGCGGCGGGGACGCTGTCCGCTCCTTGGGGCGAACATGCTGGGAGTACGGTCATGGCTACGGTTGCATCGGGTTCGCATACCAGCACCATCGGGGCGCTCGCGGCTGGCAAGCTGCTCGCCAAGGCGACCGGGGGGCGCTGGGGTCCCGCCATCCTGATCCTCGCCGGCATCATCCTCCTGCGCAAACGCGCCGCCGCCAGGGCGGCGCGCCGGGTACGCGCGGACGTGGCCGACGCCGATGAACTGGATATGCCGAGGTAAGGATTACTTCTTCTGCTGGTTGTCTTCGCCGGTGTCGTCGACGGGATCGCCGGAGGCATCGGTCGGTGCCTGTTCTGTCGGGCCGCGCCTGTCTTTCGGCGGCACATCCTGGCCCGGCTGCTGGGGTGGGCGATTTTTCTCATTGGCCATCGGGGTTCTCCGTCATGGGGGGAGGGCCCACCATGGCGTGGCGAGGCTGACGGCTGCGTGCTTGGCGTGTGAGCGATGCGTCGCCGCGCGTCGGCCAGCGAGAGACACCGTTGCAACCGAAACCGGGCACAAAGCCCGGATTAAACCTGACATGTAGCTCCGGCAAGGGCTGACACGATCATCAGGCCGGCCATCAGCGCGTGGCGCAGGGATACCGCTACATAAAGCGGGTTCAGGTCACGATCATACCCTCACGCTGGTTGTCTCGCCTGCACATCTGGCATTGTATGCATTCGCAGGCGGCGCCCGGTCCGAACCGCGCGCCTAGAACAGTCGGCCCAGGGAGGGCACAAAATGATTAACGTTGTATTGGTCGACGACCATGAGCTGGTCAGGACCGGCTTTCGGATGATCCTGCAACAGCAGGCCGATCTCCGCATCCGGGGGGAAGCGAGTTCGGCGGAGGAGGGTCTGCGTCTCATCCGCTCGCATTCGCCGGACATCGCGCTGGTGGATGTCCACATGCCCGGCATGAGCGGCGTGGAGCTGACGGAGCGCATCATTCGCGCCAAGTTGCGCACCAACGTCGTCATCCTGACGGTCGTGGATGATGCGCGGTTCCCCAAGCGCCTGCTGGACGCCGGCGCACTCGGCTATCTCACCAAGGGCTGCTCGTCGGACGAACTGCTGAGCGCCGTTCGCCAGGTCGCTTCAGGTCGCCGCTACCTCGCACCCACCGTGGCGCAACAGCTGGCGCTGGCTACCCTGGACGGCTCGGACTCGCCGTTCGATACGCTCTCCACGCGGGAGATGGAAGTTTCGATGATGCTTGTTCGCGGCATGCCGCTCACTTCCATCGGCGAGCGACTCAACCTGAGTCCGAAGACGGTTTCGACGTACAAGCAGCGTCTCATGGAAAAGCTGCACGTCGAGCACGTCGTCGGCCTGGCACACCTCATGACCGTGCACGGTCTTCTCGATACGCATAATCATCAGGTTGGCAATTGAACTCATTGTGACACTGACAAAAAAACGCCGGGGTGACCCGGCGTTTTTCGTATGGATCACTGCGTAGGGATCACTGCTCGCCGTGCGGCTCCTGCCTCGGGCGGGTGAGCAGGTCGCCTTGCGCCGGTGGCGTCCAGCCGGCAGCGGAAGCCGCCGAAGCGGGAGCTGCCGGAGCGGGAGCTGCCGGAGCGGGAGCTGCCGGCGCGGGAGCCGGTGCCGGCTTTTCCTCGTCCTCCGCAGTCGCCGCGACCGGGGCCGGAGCCGGTGCCGATGCCGGAGCGGTCTCTTCGACGGTCTTCACGGCAGGCGCCTCCTCGACAGCCTTCGCGGCGGCCGCCTCTACCTCTAGCTCTTCAGGCAGGAAGCCGCGCGCCGGTGCGTCCAGACCGATGCCGGAAGACGACGGAGCGGCAGCCACGATTTCCTCGACCGGCGGTTGCTCGGCCTTCATGGGAGCTGCGGCGGGCACCGGCGCGGAGCCCGTCACCGGCGCGCTCTTCAGCGGCGCGTCCGATTCGGTCTGGCGGCGTTCGGTGGCGCGCGTCTGGGCCGAATCCGCCGGCGTGGCAGCGTCGGCAGCGTGCGTGGCGGGCGTCACCGCGGCGGTGCTGCCGGGAATCGGCGGCAGCTTCGGCAGGGTGGGCAGGGTGAGCGCCGACGGAACGGTCTCGTCGTCCG
The DNA here is from genome assembly GCF_056755555.1 of Luteibacter sp. SVR4-7G. Classification (NCBI taxonomy): domain Bacteria; kingdom Pseudomonadati; phylum Pseudomonadota; class Gammaproteobacteria; order Lysobacterales; family Rhodanobacteraceae; genus Luteibacter; species Luteibacter sp. SVR4-7G. The sequence continues at coordinate 58,973 of NZ_JBPGXO010000013.1, forward strand.
CGGGCTCGGCAGCAGGGCGTGTCGCGACCCGCACGGGTGCTTCCACGGCGAACGCGTTCTCGGCCGCGGCCGCGGTGTCGAGCACGGGCGGCACGCTCGGGCTGGGCCGGGCGGTGGCGGGCTGGGCCTCGTCATCGCCGTCCTCGTCGTCCAGGTCATCGACGTTAGTCGCACCTTCGACCGCACCGGCCTGGGCACCGTCTTCCTGGCGGCGGCGACGGCGGCCGCCACGGCGTCCGCGACGGCGGCGCTGGCCGCCCTCGGTTTCCTTGCTGTCTTCGGCAGACGGGGCAGGAGCGCTGGTGGCGATCGTGGCCTCGATATCCGTAACAGGCGCTTCTGCGGCCAGGACCGGCTTATCGTCGGCCTTCACTGCGGGAGCAACCTTCTCGGCCGGCGCGCGCGGCGCGGCTGCGGGGCCCTGGGCCTGCGCAGCGGCCGCGACAACGGCAGCAGTTGTTGCGGCCTTCTCGACCTTCTCGCCCTGTGGCTGACGCTCGCCACGCGGCTGACGGCGGTTCTCGCCCTGCGCCGCGGCCTGCTCCTGACGACCCTGACGAGCCTGCTGCTGGCCATCCTTCTGGCGGCCCTGCTGCTTTTCCTCGCCCTGGCGCGGCTTGTTGCCGCCCTTCGCCTGCTGCTGGCCGCGAGCCTGCTGCTGGGCGTTGTCCTTGCGCTGCCCTTGCTGGCCGCGCTGTTCGTTCACCTTGCCGCGGCCCTCGTTGCCACGACGGTCGTCGCGACGGGCATGGCGATCGCTACGACCGCCCTGGCGCGATTCCTCGCGCCGTGCGGGCTTGGCGGGCTCGGCTGCCGGCGCCGCGGTAGCGCCGCCGAACAGGCTGCCGAACAGGCGGGAGAAGAAGCCGCCGGCGGGCGCCGCGGGTGCCGGACGACGCGCGGCCTGGGCCGGCGCAGCGGGAGCTTCGATCTCGTCATCGTCGCGCAGGGGGGCGGGCGTGGACGGGACCACGCCAGTGACCAGCGGCTGCTCGCCGCTGCCCAGCGCCTGGCCCATCTTCGGCAGCGCCGTGGCGACCGCCGGGGTGGTGCGCTCGTAGCTCGGCTTGCTGTGCTCGCCCATGTCCGCCTCGCGGATACGGGTGATCTCGAGGTGCGGGGTTTCCAGCTTCTCGTCGGCCACCACGACCACGTGCACGCTGTGGCGCAGCTCGATCTCGACGATGCTGGCGCGCTTCTCGTTGAGCATGAAGTTGGCGACCGCCGGCGGCGCCTGCACCAGGACCTGCCCGGTGTTTTCCTTCATGGCGTGTTCTTCGATCAGGCGCAGGGTGGACAGCGCCAGCGATTCCACGCTGCGGATGTGGCCATGGCCTTCGCAGCGCGGGCAGACGATCTGGGTGGCTTCGCCCAGGCTGGGGCGCAGGCGCTGGCGCGACATCTCGAGGAGGCCGAAGCGTGAGATGCGGCCGATCTGGACGCGGGCGCGGTCGGCCTTGAGAGCGTCCTTCAGGCGCTCCTCTACCTCGCGCTGGTGGCGCGGGCTGTCCATGTCGATGAAGTCGATGACGATCAGGCCGCCGGCGTCGCGGATGCGCAACTGGCGGGCGATCTCCGTGGCGGCCTCGAGGTTGGTGTTGAACGCCGTTTCCTCGATATCGCTGCCCTTGGTGGCCTTCGACGAGTTGATGTCGATGGCGGTGAGGGCTTCCGTCTGGTCGATGACGATCGAACCGCCGGAGGGCAGACGCACATTGCGCTCGAAGATGCTCTCGATCTGGGTTTCGATCTGGTAACGCGAGAACAGCGGCGTCGGATCCTGGTACAGCTTCAGCTTGCGCAGGTTGTTGGGCATCACCTGCTGGACGAAGTCCCGCGCGTCGTTGAACAGCGATTCCTCGTCGATCAGGATTTCGCCGATGTCGTTGCGCAGGTAGTCGCGAAGGGCGCGGATGAACAGCTTGGATTCCTGGTAGATCAGGAACGGCGCCTTCTGCGAATTCGCGGCGGCCGAGATCGACTTCCACAGCTGCAGGAGGTAGTCGAGGTCCCACTGGAGCTCCTCGGCGTCGCGGCCCATGCCGGCGGTGCGCACGATGAGGCCCATGTCGTCGGGCACCGAGAGGTGCTCCATGGCTTCCTTCAGCGCCTGCCGGTCCTCACCCTCGATGCGGCGCGACACGCCGCCGGCACGGGGGTTGTTCGGCATCAGCACCATGTAGCGGCCGGCGAGACTGATGAACGTCGTCAGGGCGGCGCCCTTGTTGCCACGCTCCTCCTTCTCGACCTGGACGATGATTTCCTGGCCTTCCTTGAGGAGTTCGCGGATGTTCGACTTGCCTTCCGCGTTCGGGTTGAAATATTCGCGAGCGACCTCCTTCAGCGGGAGGAAGCCATGGCGCTCGGCGCCGTAGTCGACGAAGCAGGCTTCGAGGGAGGGTTCGACGCGGGTGATGCGGCCCTTGTAGATATTGGCTTTTTTCTGTTCCCGGGACGGGATTTCGATATCGAGATCGTAAAGGTTCTGACCATCGACGATGGCCACACGCAACTCTTCGCGCTGAGTCGCGTTGATCAACATACGCTTCATTGTAGGTTCCTCGGCCTTGCCGCGCGGCCGCGCGCCGCGGTGGCGCCCATGTGGCGGCCTGCCGGGGATCGCGCCGCAGCGGTGAGGCTTCAAGCGGCATGGGATCCGGGACCAATACCTGGACCCGGCGTGATTCGTGAATAAGCGCCTTGCAACCGGCCCGCATCCCTACGGATTACCCGGACAACCGCAACCCGAACCGCTACGATGTGGGGTGTCCCCGCCTTCCGACCCCTCGGACGGAACGGCGCGACACTCGCCTTACGCGGCGGCACCGGCACCCCGCGAGAGATGAGTCTTCAGCGGAGCCTGGCGCTCGCCGAGTATCCTATCAATTTCGAGTTTTATCAATGCAGACGGCAACTTCCCTCGACGGCGGCCAAGGTGTGCGCCAGGTCGAAATCGGTCCCGAGCGGGACGGTCAGCGCGTGGACAACGCTCTGATGACCCTGCTCAAGGGGGTGCCGCGCAGCCTCGTCTACCGCCTGTTGAGAACGGGCCAGGTCCGTATCAACGGTAAGCGCGCCAAGCCGGAGACCCGCCTCGCGCTGGGCGACATGCTGCGCATTCCCCCGGTCCGCGTGGCCGAGCGCGAGGAGGGGGTGGCACCGTCGGGCATGGTGAAGGCCGTGGCCGATGCGGTCATTTTCGAGGACAAGCACTTCCTGGTGATCGACAAGCCGGTGGGTATCGCCGCCCATGGCGGCAGCGGGGTGAGCCATGGCGCCATCGAGCTGCTGCGCGCGGCGCGGCCGAACGAGCACCTGGAACTGGTCCACCGCCTCGATCGCGACACCAGCGGGGTGCTGGTCCTGGCCCGGTCGCGTCCTGGTCTCACCGGCCTCCAGGCGCTCATCCGCGACAACGAGGTGACCAAACAATACCTGTGCCTCATGACCGGGACGCCGCGAAAAGCGAAGTTCGACGTCAATGCACCCCTGTTGAAGTCCGTTCTCCACGGTGGCGAGCGCATGGTGCGGGTGGACGATGCGGGCAAGCCCTCGCTCACCTTCTTCCAGGAACTGGAACAGTACCCGGGAGCGCGACTCATGCAGGCCACGCTCGGCACGGGCCGTACCCACCAGATCCGCGTGCATGCCCAGTACATCGGCCACCCCCTGGCCGGCGACCCGAAATACGGCGACGAGGAGGCGAACAAGCGCTTCCGTGCGAGGGGCCTGAAGCGCATGTTCCTGCACGCCTCGAGGATGAGCTTCGATCTCGGCGGCAAGAACTACGATTTTTCTGCACCTTTGCCCGACGATCTGAAGGCGTTCCTCGACAATCTCCGCGACTGACCTGTAGGAGCGCGCCTGCGCGCGACATCTTTTGAGGCCCTGACTTGGAACTGGCGCGCAAGGTTTCAGACTGCGGCGAAAAGACGTCGCGCGCAGGCGCGCTCCTACATGTTCAGGAATCGCGCACTTACTTCCAGCGACCGCAGTACACCGCCCGCCAGCCCGGCCTGCAGCAGCACCGCGCTGGCGGCATGCGCCACGGCGACCGGCAGCAGCGCGCGGCGGTGGAAATACCACCATGCCCAACCCAGTTCGGCGACAAAGCACAGCTGCATCAGCAGCCCGTTCGGCGTGTGCAGCAGGGCAAAGGCGAGCGCCGTGAGCAGGATGGCCCACGGACGCGGGAGTGCCCGCGCCAGCAGGGCGCCGATGACCGCCAGAAGCAGCCATTGCTGGAACAGGGCCCAGCCGACATAGAGCAGGACGCGTCCGGCTGGAGGCCAGGAGAGGGCGTGGCCGGCGACGAGAACCAGGCCGAGCGCGACGGGAACCGCGAGCAGGGGCGCCCCGGCCGTGCGCCAGGTGCCGAGCCAGCGCCATGCCGGAAGCGTCTGGCGAGAGGCGAGGAAGAGCGCATAGGCCACACCGGCGGCGAACATCGCGATGCCCTGCGGCACCGGCCGGGGCGCGAGGTCCAGGCCGGCGATGAACCATAACGGTCCGGCCAGGACGAGAGTGGCGTCGATCAGGTCGGATGCCGTGGTTTGCCTGCGCCGAATCAACCGGGAGGCGAGGATTGCCAGGTACACGAGGGGCGGCAACCACGCCAGCCACGCCGGGACGGCAGGCGTGGCCAACGCGTTTCCGAAAGTGATCGATGGATCGATGGCGTACTGGCCGTCGCGCCAGGCCAGCACACCTTCTGCGGAGAGCCCCGAGGGGATCGAAACCGAAGGAGGCGCGATCGCGCCGCCGGCCGGTCGAAGCCTGGCCTTGTCCAGCACGACCGTGGCCCCGGGAGGGAGGATCATCCGCAGGCGCAACATCGCCGCCCGCGACGGTGGCTTTATCGGACGCCCCGTTTCCCCGGTCCAGGCCAGTCGCTGAAGACGTATCGGCTGGGACAGCGCCTCCGGCCTCAGTGTCCCCAGGCTGGCTTGCAGGAGCGGCCCGGTCAGCGTTTCGCGCACCGCCAGTCCGTAAGTGCCGGTAGCGGACGCGGCGGCGTGCCATGTCAGGGAATCTAGCCGGGCGATATCGGCGGGCCGGGAGAGCGGGAAGCCGATCTCGATGGTCCTTCCGTCCGTGGCCCGGATCACCAGTCCCGCCGGGGAGGCACCTAGTGAGCCGCTTCCGAAGGTGTGCCCCGCGACGACGTCGTCAGGTTCGCGGAAGCGCCACGTCCACGGCGAGCCGCCGGCAGCGAAAGCGGCGCGGTCCGCGGCGCTTCGTGATTCGACGGCGGCGCGGACCACCGCCGCCGCGACGTAGGGCAGCGCAAGCAGCAGCGCGAGCCCAGCCAGGGCCGCCACCAGCCCGGTCCAGCGCGAACCCGCGGGGGACACGTCAGCGGTCCAGCAGAGCCTCGACGCGTGCCGCGCAGATGAAGTCGTTCAGCGAAAGACCGCCCACGTCGTGGGTCGACCACAGCACCTGGCAATGACCGTAGCCGGCTTCGAGGTCCGGGTGATGGTCTTCCTGGTTGGCCATGAAGCCGACGGCGTTGATGAAACCGAGGGTGTGGTGGAAATCGGGGAAGCGGAAGTCCTTCACGATGGCCTTGCCGTCCGCGCTCACCTTCCAGCCGGGAAGGCCGGCGAGATAGCCGTCGATGGCGGCGCGGTCCAGGGCGTGTTCCTTACCTTTGCGGGGCTGGCAGTGCTGGGTGGCGAGCGGGGAAAGGGTCATCGTGGCGTGTCCATCCGGGAAAGCGCGAAGCGTGGCGTGCGGCCGGTTGAATTGTCAAAAGGCGGCGCCCACGTCGAAAGCGTACTAAAATGGTGCTGTTTCCGGCTTCCCCAGCCCGGACCTCCTACGGAGCCATCATGATCGATATCTCGGAACGTGCGCAGGCGCATTTCCAGCGCCTTCTGGCGCAGCAGGGCGAGGACGGCCTCGGTATCCGCCTGCGTGTCGTGGCCGCGGGTACGCCGTCGGCGCAGTGCGAGCTGGAGTTCTGCGCCGCATCGGAACTGCGGGGCGACGAATGGACGGTGGAGTGCGAGGGTTTCAACCTCTACGTCGACGCGGAAAGCATGCGCTGGCTCGATCCGGCGACCATCGACTACGAGACCACGCCCACCGGCAGCCAGCTGAACATCCGCGCGCCGCGCATCAAGGGTGAGGCCCCGGGTGAAGGCGCCGGCCTGGTCGAGCGGGTACAGTTCGTGCTCGAGTCGGAGATCGCGCCGCAGATCGCCTCGCACGGCGGACGCATCTCCCTGGTCGAGGTGACGGCCGACGGCGTGGTGGTGCTACGCTTCGGCGGCGGTTGCCACGGTTGCGGCATGGTCGACGTCACCCTGAAAAACGGTGTCGAGAAGACCTTGCGCGAGCGGATTCCGGAAATCACCGAGGTCCGCGACGCCACGGACCACGAAACGGGCGACAAGCCCTATTTCGCCCGCGCGGCCGGGTAGGAGCGCGCCTGCGCGCGACATCTTTTGAGGCCGTGCCTTGAAGCCGGCGCATGAGCTTCGGTAACCGGGGCGAAAGGCTCAGCGCGCGCTGGGCGCGCTCCTACACGCGCGCCAGGCGGGCTACGGGCGCTACTCGCCCTGGATATGGTTCTCGAGGCCCTGGAGCTTCGTCGGCATCGTGGCGAAATAGGCCGAGACGTCCTGGATGTCCTCGTCGGACAGGGTGGCCGCGAAGCCCTTCATGATCGCGTTGTTGCGCTGGCCGTCCTTGTACTCGTGCAACGCCTGCGCGAGGTAGTCGGCATACTGGCCGGCGAGGCGCGGATACTGCGGATCGACGGAGTTGCCGTCTTGTCCGTGGCAGGCCACGCAGGTGGCGACCTTGGTCTTGCCGCGCGCCGGATCACCGGCGGCGAAAGTCTGGGTGGCGGTCAGCGCGAGGAGCGCGCCGATGGCAATCAGGGAAAACCCACGGGTCATCGTACGTCCTCGGCGACTTACTTGGCGATGCTGGAAAGGTAGGCGGCGATGTCCGCGATTTCCTGGTCGGACAGGCTCTGCGCCTGGGCACCCATCGTCGGATGCTTGCGCTCGCCACTCTTGTAGGCCTTCAGCGCATTGACGATGTACTGCTCGTTCTGCCCGGCGATGTGCGGCACGTGGTAGTCGGGATAGGCATTCGCATAACCCGGCACGCCATGGCAGCCGTTGCAGGTATAGACGAGTTCCCGCCCCTTGGCTTTGTCCCCTTCGGCATGCGCGGCGGATGCGGCGCACAGAGCTACAGCAATCAGACCAACCAGTTGCAGACGCTTCATTAAGAGTTCCCTGGGTGCCGGGCGGGGCCGGGGTTGAATAGCCCCGGAAGTATAGAGGCCAGTCGCGACGAGCGACAACTCGGAGTCAGAAGAGGCTGCGGATGATATGGATGCCGGCGATGTACTCGCCCGCGATCGTGCCGATGCTGACCAGGAAGAAATTGAGCAGGGTGCGTGCCACGCGGTTCTTCCACCAGCCGGTCCAGTGGGTGATGTCGTCGCGTAGGCGCTCGAAATCCAGGACGCGCGGCTTGCGCACCCAGGCCTCCGCCATCGCGCTGATGGCGCCGGAAGGAATGCCGGGGCGGAACGGCTTGAGCGGCGCGGCCACGAAGGCGGCCACGATGGAAAGCGGATGGGCGCCGGCGATCAGCGCGCCGAGCGCGGAAAGTCCTCCGGTGAGCAGGATCCAGTTCTTCAGCGCATCGGCGCCGAGGCTCGGATTCCGGTAGAAGGCGAAACCGATGGCGGCGAAGATCGCCAGCACGACGCCCACCGCAAGAATTTTCGGCCACTTCGGCGCCGGCGGGGTCACCGCCAGGTCGTCCGCGACGGCGCGTGCGTCGCCATGCTGTTCGGCGAGTTGCGCGCTCATGCCCTTGAGGTGGCCGGCGCCGATGACGACGAGTACCTTGCGGCTTGGCGCGGCAGCGTCCATCGCCGCGGCGTGCTCACGCAGCTTGGCCGCCATGAACTCGTCCCGCTCGGCGATCAGCGCGTGGTATAGCGGCGCGGAACCGCTCGCGAATTCGCTGAACGCGGTCTCCAGCAGGTCGGACTGCTTCAGTTTCTCGATGTCTTCCTCGGCGATGTCCTCGCGCTCGAACACGCTGCCGAGCATGCCCGCCATGAGACCGAAGCGCTGGAAGAAGCCGACGCTGCGCCAGGCGCGCTTGAGCGTGGTACCCACTTCGCGGTCCACCAGCCACACCGGGATGCCGCGCGCGTCGGCACCGTCCATGGCTGCTTTCATTTCCGCGCCCGGCTCGATGCCGTACTGCGCGGCAAGCCGCTTCTGGAACGAACCGAGCACCAGGCTTGCCGCCACCATGCCCGCCTTGCCCTGGCGAATCACCTGGAACAGATCCATCTGCTTGAACGCTTCCGGATCGCGGATGCCCTGGGCCCGGCTGGCGCAGAGCTCGACGGCCACGGCGTCGAAATGCTCGCTGGCCAGCAGCGCGTCCACCGCCTGCACGCTGGCGCGCGAGACGTGCGCCGTGCCGAGGATCGTGTACTCGACACCGTCGCGCGTCATGCGCTCGATGGGTTGGCCTTCCAGGGCGGCGGGGGACGCGACGTGCTCGGCGGGAATCATGTGGCGGGGAGTCCTCAAGGGATCAGTCGCGGAAACGCTTGGTCAGGTCGCCGTAGGCGTCGATGCGGCGGTCGCGCAGGAATGGCCAGATACGCCGGACGTGCTCGCTGCGCTCCATGTCCACGTCGCATATGAGCAGTTCGCGGCCTTCGGTGCCGGCCTGGGCGAGGAACTCGCCCTGCGGCCCGGCCACGAAGCTCGAACCCCAGAACTGGATGCCGCTGCCCACGTTGGATGGATCCGCTTCGTAGCCGGTGCGGTTGCACGAGAGCAGGGGCAGGCCGTTGGCCACGGCGTGGCCGCGCTGCACGGTGATCCACGCCTCGCGTTGACGTGCCTTCTCTTCGTCCGAATCGCCCGGATCCCAGCCGATCGCGGTGGGATAGAACAACAGGTCGGCCCCGGCCAGCGCCATCAGGCGCGCGGCTTCCGGATACCACTGGTCCCAGCACACGAGAACGCCGAGCTTGCCCACCGACGTGTGGACAGGCTCGAAGCCGAGGTCGCCCGGCGTGAAGTAGAACTTCTCGTAGAACCCGGGATCGTCGGGGATGTGCATCTTGCGATACTTGCCCGCGATCTCGCGCGAGCGGTCGAAGACCACCGCGGTGTTGTGGTACAGGCCGGTGGCGCGCTTCTCGAAGATGGAGGCGACGACGACGAGCTTGAGTTCCTCGGCAAGCTTGCCGATGCGATCCGTGCCCGGGCCCGGAATCGTCTCCGCGAGGTCGAATACGTCGACGCTCTCGCGCTGGCAGAAATACGGGCCGTTGTGCAGCTCCTGCAGCAGCACGAGCTCCACGCCGGCCTTCGCGGCTTCGCGCAGGCCCGCCTCGATCGCGTCGAGGTTCGCGTCGCGGCTGCCGTGGTCGGTTTCCTGGAGGAGGGCGACCTTGAGGGTCTTGCGGGTCATGGATATTCCTCGGATGTCAGGCGGCGATCGCCGCCGGCAACTGCATGGTGATGCAATGCAGGCTGCCGTTCTGCCAGATGAGCGGGCGGCACGGTACCTGGACCACTTCGCGACCCGGATGGGCCAGCCCGATGACCCGGGCCGCGTCCGCGTCCACCCGGTCGCCATAGGCCGGCACGAGTACCGCGCCGTTGACGATCAGGTAGTTCGCATAGGACGCCGCGAGCCGCCGGCCTTCGTCGAGAATCGGCTGGGCCCAGGGCAGCGGATGCAGCGCATAGGGCTTGCCTTCCGGCGAACGCAGTTCGGCGAGTTCCGAGGCCATCCGGCCCAGTTCCTCGAAGTGCGGGTCGCTGGCGTCGTCGCATGCCTGGTACACGATGCCGCCGTCCTCGGAGAAGCGGGCGAGCGTGTCGATATGGGCGTCGGTATCGTCGCCTTCAAGATAGCCGTGCTCCAGCCACAGCACCCGCTCGGCATGCAGCGTGGTGGCCAGGGTATCGGTCATCGTCTCGCGGGAGAGATCCGGGTGGCGCTGGTTCAGGCACTTCCAGGTGGTGAGGATGGTGCCGCGGCCGTCGCTCTCGATACCGCCGCCTTCCAGCGCCCAGTCGATCCGCCGGTGCGGCAATCCGGAGAGCACGCCGCGCTCGAGCAGGCCGGCGATGAGCGCGTCGTCCTGCTCGGCACCGAACTTGCCGCCCCAGCCGGTGAAGCGGTAGTCGTTGAGCAGCACGCCGTCGGGTCCGGTCAGCGTGATCGGGCCTGAATCGCGCAGCCAGGTGTCGTCGTAGGGCAGTTCGATGAAGTGCACCCGCGACATGTCCGCGCCGGCCCGCTCGATCGCCAGGCGCGCATGCTCGCGCAGTGCCGCATCGGCCACGACGACGTGCAGCGGTTCGAAGCGGGTCACGGCCACGGCGAGCGCCACGTAAGTGGTCTCGACCTCGGCAAGCCGGTCGGCCCAATCGGTGTCCGCGTGCGGCCAGGCGATCAGGACGCCGGCCTGCGGCTCCCACTCGGCGGGCAGGCGATAGGAAGATCGGTCGTTCATGGCGGGCGGGGGCGGCAAAGGGGAAGCCGGGTATTGTAAGGCTTCCGTGTTACCGCTGCCCGAACCGCCGCTGGCTCCCCTGGCCCTGCTCTCGTTCCACGGGCTCTGTAGGAGCGCGCCCCGCGCGCGACAGCCTTTCGCCTCGGTCATCCGGCTCACGCGCCAGCTTCAAGGCACGGCCTCAAAAGCTGTCGCGCGCAGGCGCGCTCCTACCGTGGATTGGCGGGGTTGGTGTTGTTCCCGGCGGGCGTGTTCAGCACGGTATGGATCACATGGCTGCGCTCGAAATAGACGATGTAGCCCGGATACATCCAGCGGTTGATTACCGGTTGCTTGCGGCTGCCGCCGCCGCGGGCATCCAGCTTGGAGGTCGGCGGTCCGAAGCGGCGCTCGACCTCGGCCATGCTCATGCCCTTCCTGGGCAGGTTCATGGATTGCTCCTGCTTCACGCGTTGCATGAGCAGAGTATCGCCCGCCTGCGCGGACGGGGCCACGGAGGCTGCCGCGAGGGCCAGCGCGATCGCGATGAAAACAGGCTTGAAGGTATTCATGATGGCTCCGTCGCGCTCCCCATGCGGCGCAGGACGCCGTTGTAACAGATCGCCCCGGTGCAGCGCCATGGGCGGCGCGTGAGCGATAGCGCGGCTGTGTGCTACGTCGCGTTTCGGGGACGGCAAGCTCCCGGACCGCTATCATGCGCAGTCGTCTTTCGCCCGCGTGCCCACCATGATCTCGTTCCGCAATCTCGCCCTGCGCCGGGGCAGCCGCACCCTCCTGTCGCGGATGGACCTCACCATCCAGACCGGCTGGAGCCTGGGCGTCATCGGCCGCAACGGCTGCGGCAAGTCCACCCTGTTCGCCGCCCTGAAGGGCGAGCTGGAACCGGAAGTGGGCGACCTGGACATGCCTTCGAAGGTGCGCCAGGCCTCCGTCGCGCAGGAAACCCCTGCCTTGCCCGACCCCGCGATCGAATACGTCCTCGGTGGCGATGCGGAAGTCGCCGCCGCGCTGAAGGCCGAGGCGGACGCCCTGGACGCAGGCGATCTGGAGGCCGTCGCCGCCGCGCACCTGCGCATCGAGGAAGTGAACGGATACGACGCGCGGGCCCGCGCGGGCCGCCTCATGCACGGCCTCGGCTTCGCGCCGGAGACGCACGAGCAGCCCGTGGCTTCGTTTTCCGGCGGCTGGCGCGTCCGCCTGAACCTGGCCCGCGCGCTCATGGCGCCGTCGGACCTGTTGCTTCTCGACGAGCCCACCAACCACCTCGACCTCGACGCCGTGCTCTGGCTGGAAGAATGGCTGCGGCGTTACCAGGGCACGCTGCTGATCATTTCCCACGATCGTGAATTCCTCGACGGCGTGATCTCGCACACGCTGCACCTGCACGACGGCACGGCGAAGCTCTACACCGGCAACTACACCGCGTTCGAACGCCAGCGCGCCGAGCACCTGCGCCAGCAGCAGATCGCGCACGAGCGCGAGCAGGCCGAGCGGGCCCACCTGCAATCCTTCATCGACCGTTTCAAGGCCAAGGCCAGCAAGGCCAAGCAGGCGCAGTCGCGGATGAAGCGGCTGGAAAAAATGGCCGGCACCGAGGCCGTGCGCGCCGAGCGCTCCTTCAGCTTCTCGTTCCCGCAGCCGGAGCGCCTGCCTACGTCCATGCTCCAGCTCGACCACGTCGACGCGGGCTATGGCGAACATGTCGTGCTGCGCGACATCGCCTTCGGCCTCGAGTCCGGCGACCGCATCGGCCTGCTCGGCCCGAACGGCGCAGGCAAATCGACGATGGTGAAGTCCCTCGTAGGCGAGCTGGCGCCGCTGCGCGGCGAGCGCGGCATCCACAAGGACACGCGGATCGGCTACTTCGCCCAGCATACGGTGGAGAGCCTGCGCGAGGGCGCGAGCCCGTTCGACCACCTGCAGGAGAAGGCGCCGAATGCCGGTGCGCAGGTGCTGCGCGATTACCTCGGTACCTGGAATTTCCCGGCCGATCGCGCCTTCGAGCCCGTCGACGCGTTCTCCGGCGGCGAGCGCGCGCGCCTCGCGCTGGCGCTGATCGCGTGGGACAAACCGAATCTCCTGCTGCTCGACGAGCCCACCAACCACCTCGACCTCGACATGCGCGAGGCACTGGCCGACGCGCTCGCCGCGTTCGACGGTGCGCTGGTCCTCGTCTCGCACGATCGTCACCTGCTCGGCATGGTCTGCGACGAGTTCTGGCGCGTCGCCGACGGCAAGGTCGAACCGTTCGACGGCGATCTTGACGACTACGCTAAGTGGCTGCGCAGCCGTGCCACCACCCGCAAGACGGCGGCGGTGGCGTCCGCGCCGGCCGATGCGCCGGTGCAGGAATCCGCGAAGGAGCGACGCAAGCAGAGCGCCGAAGAGCGCGAGAAGGAAAAACCGCTGCGAGCGCGCGTGAAGAAGATCGAATCGCTGATCGAAAACGTGGACAAGGAGCTCGTCGCCATCGAAGTGAAGCTTGCCGATCCGGCGGTCTACGAAGGTTCGACCGCCGAGCTGATGAAGCTCGGCCAGCGCCAGGCGGAACTGCGCGGCGAAAAGGAAACCCTCGAGCTCGAGTGGCTCGGTATCCTCGAGCAGATCGAGGCCTGAGCATGGGCAGCATCCTCCACGTGCTGTTGCCCGGACGCGCGAAGCTCGCCGGCACGGCCGGCTTCGCGGAGTGGCTTGCGCGCGGCACCCGCTTGCCTGCCGCCGTGCCCGGCTATCTGGCCGCACTGGCCGAGCATTTCCGCTGGCCGCAGGGCCCGCTCCCGGCGGCGGCGCTGATCCGCCAGTCCGTCGCCGGCGACGCCGGTACCTCGGCCTGGCTTTCGGCCGATCCGGCCTGGGTACAACCCGAACTCAACGGCGCCCGGCTGCTGGCTTGCGGAAACCTGGGCCTGAGCGCGGCCGATGCGCAGAGCCTTGCCACCGCGCTGGCCGAGACCTTCGAGGCGGAAGGCATGGAACTTCGCGTCGGCGACGCCCAGCACTGGCAGCTCAGGTTGCCTGCTTACGTCGACCTGCCTTCGTTCCCCGAGCCCGAGGACGCGCTTGGCGCCGATCTCTTCGAGCAACTGCCGAAGGGCGAGGGTGGCCGCCGCTGGCGCGCGCTGATCAACGAGGCGCAGGTCGTACTGCACAACCACCCGGTGAACCGGACGCGGTCGGCGCAAGGCCTGCCGCCGGTGAACAGTGTGTGGCTGTGGGGGCCCGGCAGCTTGCCCGACTGGGTGGAAACCGGGCTGACCCGGGTCTACAGCGACGACCTGCTGGCGTGGGCGCTGGCGCATCGCGCGGGCGTGGATATCCAACCGCGGACGGCATTTGTGGGAACCGCTCCAGCGGAGACGGGTGCTCGCGGTAGCCCGGCTATCGCCCCTGAAGCGGCTCCCGCATGCGGTCTGCTCGATCTGCAGGACGTGCAGCCTTCCGTCTTCGACCGCGACTGGTGGCCCGCCATCGAAGCACGCCTGCTTGCCGGCAGCGAAGTCCGCCTCGCCTTCGCCGACGGCACGCGCATGATCCTGCACAAGCGGCATCGCCTGCGCTTCTGGCGCAAGGCATGACCGCGAAGGTCTGGCGCCAGCGCATCGTCCAGGCCGCCCCCAGTGGCTGGCCTGCCCATGTACACCCGGTAATCCAGCGCATTTATGCCGCGCGCGGCGTCTGCACGCCGGACGGTGCCGAGCACCGTCTTGCCCGCATGCTGGCGCCCACGCTGCTCGGTGGCATGGACCGTGCCGTGGCCTTGCTGATGCGCGCGATCCTCGACGACAAAAAAATCGTGATCGCCGGCGACTATGATTGCGACGGTGCCACCGGCACCGCGGTGGCCGAACGTGGACTTCGCCTGCTTGGCGCGCGGCACGTCGGCCACGTGGTGCCGAACCGCTTCGTGCATGGCTACGGGCTGAGCGAAGCGCTGGTGGCTTCACTCGATCCGGCGCCCGATCTCATCGTCACCGTCGACAACGGCGTGGCGAGCGTAGCCGGCGTCGCGGCGGCCCGGGCGCGCGGCATCGCGGTGCTCATCACCGACCATCATCTGCCGGGCGACACGCTGCCCGATGCCGATGCCATCGTGAACCCCAACCTCGCCGGCGACGGCTTCCCGAGCAAGGCACTGGCCGGTGTCGGCGTGATGTTCTACCTGCTGCTCGGGCTCCGTGCGGCGATGCGCGAAGCCGGGCGCTTTCCGAATGGCGAGCCCGACCTGAGTCCGCTGCTCGACCTCGTCGCCCTCGGCACGGTCGCCGACCTCGTGCCACTGGATTTCAACAACCGCGTACTCGTCGAAGCGGGCCTGAAACGCATGCGCGCGGGCAAGGCCTGTGCCGGCATCGCCGCGCTCGTGGAAGCGAGCGGACGCTCGCTGTCCACGGTATGCGCCACGGATCTCGCCTTCGCCGTAGGGCCGCGCCTCAACGCCGCGGGCCGCCTCGAAGACATGTCGCTCGGCGTCGCCTGCCTGCTCATCGACGACGCGGGCATCGCGCGCCGCTACGCGGAGCAACTCTCGGCGATCAACCAGGAACGCCGCGACATGCAGGCGGGCATGGTGGAGGAGGCCGAGGCGATGGTCGCCCACGCGGCGCATGTCGACGCCGTGGGCGTGGCCCTGTTCGATCCGGGCTGGCATGCCGGCGTCGTCGGGCTCGTCGCATCGAAGCTGAAGGAGAAGCTGCACCGTCCGGTGCTGGCGTTCGCCCCCGCGGGCGACGACAGCGACGAGCTTCGCGGGTCCGCGCGTTCGATTCCCGGCTTCCACATTCGCGACGCCCTGGCCGAGATCGACGCGAAGCATCCCGGGCTCATCCTCCGCTTCGGCGGACACGCGATGGCCGCAGGACTGAGCCTGCGTACGGCCGATTTCGAGCGCTTCGCCGCCGTCTTCGATGCGACGGCGCGAGCGCGCCTGGACGAGGAACGGCTGCAGGCACTCATCCAGACCGACGGCGAACTCGATTACCGCGACCACACGCTCGAGCTCGCCAGGCAGCTTCGCCACGCCGGCCCCTGGGGCCAGGGCTTCCCGCCGCCGCTGTTCGAGGCGCGCTTCGAATGCGCATCCTGGAAACCGATGGGCAGCCGTCACCTGCGCCTGCAGCTGCGCCATGCGCAGGGCGGGGGACCGCTGGATGCGGTGATGTTCAACAGCTACGACGGCACGCCCCCGCCTTCGCGGATGCGCGTCGCCTACGAGCTCTCGGTCAACGACTGGCAGGGCAGGGAAAGCCTGCGCCTGCTGCTCGTCCACATGGAGGCCCTCTCCTGAACGCCAATGCGCTCAAGGCCGTCGGAATCGCGCTGCTTTCGGCGTTGTTCTTCACGCTGACCTATGTGTTGAACCGCGCGGTGGTGAGTGGTGGCGGGCATTGGCAGTGGGCCGTGATCCTGCGTTACCTCATCACCTTGCCCTTGCTCGCCGTCGTGTTGCCGTTCCAGGGCGGACTCGGTGCGCTGCCTGGCGAGCTGCGCACCCATCCCCGCCAGTGGCTGGGATGGAGCAGCGTCGGCTTCGTGCTGTTCGGTCTGCCGCTCACCTGGGCGGCGAGCAGCGGCCCGTCGTGGCTCGTGGCGGGGAGCTTCCAGACCACCGTTCTTGCGGGCCCCTTGATGGCTCCCTTCATCTATCGCGACGAACGCGCGCGGTGGCACGTGCGTGCCCTCGCGATCGGCGTGCTCATCGTCATCGGCGTGATGCTGCTGCAGCTCGGTCACGCGCACGGTGCACTGGATGCCTCCGCGTGGCTTGCCGTGGGCGCCGTGGTATTCGCCGCCTTCGCCTATCCGCTCGGCAACCGCAAGATCCTCCTCCACCTGGAGCGCGTCGGCACGCGGCTGGGCGCGGTACAGCGCGTGTTCGGCATGACGCTGGCGAGCTGGCCGCTATGGTGGCTGCTGGCGATCGTCGCGTGGTGCACGGTCGGTCCGCCGACGCTGCGCGAAAGCCTGCTTGCCGCCGGCGTGGCCTTGTCGTCCGGCGTGATCGCCACGGTGTTGTTCTTCCACGCGACGGAGCGGGTAGGACGCCAACCCACGGCACTGGCTGCCGTCGAGGCGATGCAGGCGGCCGAGCTGTTGTTCGCCACCGCCATCGGCGCGATGTTCCTCCACGAGACCGCGCCGGGCGCGCTCAGCACCCTGGGTGCGGGCGCGATCGTCCTGGGCATCGCTCTGTTCGCGTGGGTCAGCAGCCGGGAGGCTCCTCCTGGCGACGGAACCCGCGGCGATCGCGGCGCTTGACGCCGCCGCGACGCATACGGCGTACGCTGGACGGGATTCCCACGGAGGCCCGGCTATGAAAACCGTCGTCCTTGCTCTGATGCTCGGCCTCCCGGTCACGCCGCAGGAGCCGCCTGCGCCCCCGGGCGTCCACCGCGCCGACGCCCCCGCGCGCGAACCCATGAAGCGCTTTTCCTGGCGCGACGAAGCGGCGGGCTACACCTTCGTCGCGCCACCGCGCTGGGCCGGCAAGGTGAGGGCAGAACCGTTGACGTCGAAGGAGCTGGCGAAATCCGGCGCGACCAGCGGCGTACGTTTCATGGAGGGTTCGAAGACCCTGCTCGTCCTGTTGTCGTCGGACGAGATGCGGCTGCAGGCGCTTACCAGTAGCGGCGCATCCGAGCTGTCGCGGCGTGGCGATCACGTGGTGGCCGTGAAGACGGCAGCCGATGGTAGGGAGCTTGCCCTGACCAACGAGGAACTGGCGTCTGCCGTGCGGTGGGATGGCGGCGCGCAGGGCACCGTGTCGCGCTGAGCCGGGAAGCGGCCGGTTGCCTCGTCGCCGCGGATAGATGCCCGACCTCTACCTGACATTGCGCGTCGGATAGGGCGCACGTTGGCGTGTGTCGGGTGCGCTGCCTATTTGGTCGCCCGGTGACAGCGTGGCCATCATGTCGCGGCCTATCGTGACGGGCTCCGACATGAGGGATGTACACCATGCATGACTTGCTTTCCATGGCGCGACACGGAGTCGCAACGGCCCTGCTGGCAACGGCATGCTTGCTTCCCGTCGATACGACGGCAGTGCAGGTCGGCGTCACATCGCAAAATGACGGCAACACGCTTGATAACGAGATAGGCACGATGAGCGGAGTCGTGGGAGGCGGCGACGCGACGATCATGGCGAGGCAAGGATCGATGCTCGCGGTTTCCTCCTTTACCCCTGTGTTCGCTACGCCCGGGGGTGCCCGTACGTTCTGGGACATGGCGGTCCGTTCTTATGCGTCTCCGGTGCCCGATGCGGCGACGATGGCAAGGGCATTTATCCAGGAACGGCTCGGTATCGACGGGGACGCCTATGTCGTCGCGCATTTCGCTACGCCCGAGACGCGTGCGGAAGGAAGCGCCGATAGTGCGATCAAGCTCACCGATGCTGTGATGAGGGCGTTCCCGGATCATTCGAGGCATTCCTTCTTCGGCGCGTTGACGGATGCCGTAGGCGGATTGATGAACGGTGGCACGGAAAGTCCCAGTGCCCTCGCCTTCGTGGAGAGCCTCGCTACCTGCAAGGCGGTAGGGGAGTGTTTCTCGAGGATCGGCCGGTTCCTCTGGAGCAGAACGGGGCCGGGGTACGTCTACAACACCTTTATCGGCAAGGGCAACGTGCTCGACGCCATCCAGGAGGACCTGCGTCCGCTGGACGAGGCTTTTGGCATCTTCCCGATCTCGTCTCCCTTCCTTCCTGAACACGCCAGTTCCCTTCTGCTTTCGCAGGTCGTCGCCAAGTTCAAGGAAGAAGGCACTTTTTCCGAACTTCCCTACATCAAGAAGTTGAGGCGTGCCCTGGACGATTATTGGTCCGCGGTGCGATCCGATTGGCCGCTCCTGGCGCGCTATCGGTTCGTCCATCATGCGCGTTGGGCGCGAGGCCGTGGGATGCTCACCGAAGACCAGTACAAACTGGTCATGGAAGGAGGCGCGCCGAACGTTCCGCTCGAGGGTCCGATCACCCTGGAGCAATTGCGCAGCTCGCCCCCGGCTGGATCGGTCAGCATCAGACGGTTCGATATCAATGGTTACGCGGCCAGTCGCGTCGTGCGCTTCATCTCTACGGGCGGCAGCGAAGTGATGTACCTCCCGGGCGCCGCATCGCCCTTCGTGATCTTTCGTAACGAAGCCGAGCTTCGGCAATGGGTGGTGCGACAGGCCAGGAATCCCGCGACACTGGACGAACTGTTGTCGAACTTCTCGATCTACAACGGTCAGGACGGTGTGTTCTGGACGGGTGTGGCGCGGGGACTGGCCAATCTTGCCAATGACCAGTGGGCGGCCGATGGCACGACGATCGACCAGGGCAATGCTCTGATTGCCGGGGACGTCTTCGACGACATGCGGGCTCAGGTCGAAGCGCAGTTGCGCGACGATGCGCGCATGCAGACCCGCACGGCCTGGGACGCATGGCGCACCACGATCAACCGGACGGTCACCTTGATGGGTCCGTTGGGCTACGTGCCGCCACTGGCCATTCCCATCCAGGTGAGCAGCGCGGTCATCGGGCTCGGCACTGGGCTGGAGCAGGAAATCGACGGCAGGACCGCGGAGGAGAGAAGGGGCGCACTGGAACAGGCGGTGATGACCGTCGTTACCAGTGCGACCGCGGCTGTCGCCATAAACACTCCGCACTGGCCGACAGCTCCCGCGCAAGAGCCAGCGCCCTCTGCGTCCTCTGCCGCGTCTACAACGACGGCGTTATCCTCTCCGTCATCCCGATCGCCTCAAAGCCCCGGAGGTCGTGTCGGTTATGTCGTGGAAGCAATAAGCGCTTCCCCGTTGCAACGGGTAGAAAACGACCAGATGCTGCGCCGCGTATTCGACCGGTTGGGGGACGATCACCGGGCGCCGTTCAATCCCCTGAGTCAGGAGCTTGGTTATTTCGTCCAGACCGTGCCGATAAACGCGGGTGAACGGGTGAGGGCGGTCATCGATCTGAAGAAGGCGGAAATCGACGAAATGCGCCATCGCATGGATGACTTCAGGACCGAGCGATTGAGGACCAACCGGTTGGGGCACGACGTTTCCTCGGATCATTCGATCGTCTATCGAGTGGATTCGCGGACGCCGCGGCAGCTGTTGGCCGACGGTGGATTTGGACCATCCATGCAATTCAACGATCTCCGGCCCATGCTCGTGCAACCAGCCACGATCGGGAGTGGCTCGCTCCTGGCCAGCAACCTGGTATTTCACGAGTGGCAGTCGGGTCACCCCAAGTGGGCGACCTTCCATCAGTACGCGGTCTGGACCGAGGGACGCCCCGTGGCGTCCGCGTTGGATAACCACGGTCCGCGAAACTACGATTTCACCTTGGACGAAGTCCATTTCCCGGCCGATATCCCAGCGAAGGATATCTACATCATCGATTCTTTCGACCCGACGTTCGCCGCTGCAATCGCCAAGGTATACGAGTCCCGCTACGTGTCGACTCCTTACGGCGTTTCCCTGGAGGTCTTCAACGAATACCTCGCAGGCCGGCTGGATATCGAGGCTCCGAACCGGTTCACCCCGCGGCGCCTGACGGGAAGCTTGCCGGCGGAGGCGTCGTCGTCGCTTGAGTCCGGCTCGACACTCAGCATAGACCATCAGCCGCTTTCGACGAGTGGGACCAGCCCGTCGGATGACCGGGTCCCACTGCTTCGTCCCTGAGGCATGGATCGATACTTTTGAAATATGGAAGCAAACGTCTTGCCCTATCGATCCGACTGAATTCAGGGATTAGCCTGACCTCCTGGCTCAATCCCTGGAGGTCTTCGTGGACGGCTCGTCGTCCGCCGCGCCGGCGGTCGTGGATCGGCGCATTCGCCATGGTACGCCGGCCTTCCGGCGCACCAATCTCGCCCTGTTTTCGTCGGGCTTCGCCACCTTCGGTCTGCTTTATTGCGTGCAGCCCCTGATGCCGGCTTTTTCGCGCGTGTTCGGCGTGGATGCCGCGGGTAGCAGCCTCTCACTGTCGCTGACCACGGCTGTACTTGCCGTGGCCATGCTGTTCGCGGGTGCGATTTCGGATGTGTGGGGGCGGAAGCCGGTGATGCTGGTTTCCCTCCTCGGGTCGTCGGTCTTGGTCCTGGGCACCGCGGTAGCCCCCAACTGGTCGACGCTGCTGGTGTTGCGTACGCTGCTCGGAATCACGCTGGCGGGATTGCCCGCCGTGGCGATGACCTATGTCAGTGAGGAAATCCATGGCGATTCGCTCGGCTTCGCCATGGGCCTGTATATCGGCGGCAATGCGATTGGCGGCATGGGCGGGCGGCTCATCTCCGGCTTCGCCGCCGATCACGGCTCCTGGCGCTTTGCCGTGGCTCTGATCGGCACCCTGGGCCTGGTCGCCGCCGCTCTCGTCGCGAAGGGGCTGCCTCCGTCCCTGCATTTCGTGCAGCGCCGCGCGCACCCGCGGGCATTGCTGTCGGCGTTCGGCTCGCTATGGAAGGACAAAGGCTTGCCATGGCTCTTCGCCGAAGGTTTCCTGCTGATGGGTGCCTTCGTCACGATCTACAACTACGTGTCCTTCCGCCTCCTGGCAGCGCCGTTCTCGCTGTCGCAATCGCATGTCGGCGCCATCTTCATGGTCTACCTCGTCGGCGTCGTCGGCTCCGCATGGATCGGTTCCCTCGCGGACAAAATCGGCCGCCGGAGCGTGCTCTGGGCGACGCTGGTGATGATGCTGACCGGTGTGGCGCTGACGACGAGCGGCTCGGTGTGGGTGATCGTCGCCGGCATTGCCGTACTTACCTTCGGTTTCTTCGGCGGCCATTCGATCGCGAGCAGCTGGGTGGGCAAGCGTGCGAGCTTCGCGCGAGCGCATGCTTCGTCGCTTTACCTGTTCTCGTACTACATGGGGTCGAGCGTCGCCGGGTCGCTGGGCGGACTGGCGTGGACACACGCGGGCTGGAACGGCGTCGCGTGCTATGTCGCCGTGCTGGTGCTGGCCGGACTGGCCATCGCACTCCGGCTGCGCAAGCTCACACCTTCAGCATCAGCTGCGTAAAGGCCTTCACCAGCGGCGAGGTGTCGTCGCGGCGATGCGCGACGTACAACGCGCTCGCCGCGTCGGGTGAGGCGATGGTCACATAGGCCACGCCTTCCACCTGCACCTGTCGCAAGGAACGCGGGAGGGTCGCGACACCCATGCCTGCGGCGACCAGCCCGATCATGGTGGACGATTCGCCAGCCTCCTGTGCGATGCGGGGCACGAAGCCGGCGTTGCGGCACATGCTGAGCAACTGGTCGTGGATGCCGGTGCCGGCGGCGCGGGTGAACACGATGAAGCTCTCTTCCGCCAGTTCTTGCATGCGCACGGGCCGCTTGCGCCGCGCCAGGGGGTGGTCGGCGCGCAGCACCGCCACCAACGGATCGTCGACGAGCTTGTGCGCGACGAGCGTCGGTGGAAGCTCGGTGCCGCGTACCAGGCCGACCTGCTGGCGACCGTCGAGCAGGCATTCCACCTGCTGCAGCGTGTTGCGCTCGAGCAGCACCAGGCGCACAGCCGGGTACGCCTCGCGGAACGCGCGAATCGCGCGTGGAAAGCCCTCGCTGAGCGGCGTGCTGCGGGTGAAGGCCACGCGCAGTTCGCCTATCTCGCCACGCTCGGCGCGGCGCGCCATGTCGCCGGCATCGTCCACCCTGACCACGATGTCCCTGGCGGCGACGAGATACACCTCGCCGGCGGCGGTGAGTTCCACGCGGCGGTTGGTCCGGCGCAGCAGGCGGACGCCGAGCGTGTCTTCGAGGTCGCGGATCTGCTGGCTGAGCGGCGGCTGGGAGATGCCCAGCCGTTCCGCGGCGCGGCTGAAGTGGAGCTCCTCGGCCACGGCGATGAAATAGCGCAGATGTCGTAGCTCGATGCTCATCCTGGACAGACGCTCGCTCTGAGGGCGGCAGTATACGCCGGACGAAGCAAGAGACAGTCCTGCCGACATGATCCATCGGCGGTGCCGTACGCCTGCATGCGCTGGGTTATGGCGTGGCCTTAGTCCTCGGGTGACAGAGGGCCATGCGGCTGCGAACTATCCTGACGAACGTCGATCAATAGGGGTACGTACGCCATGAATCGCTCTTCCATTACGCGTCGCAGAATCGCTACCGCTTTGATGACGGCTGTCTTCATGCTTTCCGTCGCGCAGGCGGACAATGATTCCTCATCCGCGCCTCCCCAGGGATCGATGCTCGCAGTTCCCGCATCCGCTCCATTGTTCGCTACCTCGGAAGATGCCCGCCTGTTCTGGGACCTGTCCGTCCGCGCCTGGTCGTTGCCGGTACCCGATGCGCGGGCCCTGGCGAAGGCATTTCTCAAGGAGCACCTCGGTATCGACGGCGACGCTTATGCGGTCGCGCACTTCGCGACACCGCAGATGCGTTCCGAGGGCACAGCCGACAACACCATCCTCCTTACCGATGCTTTGATGAGGGCCTTCCCGGAGCATTCCAGGTACACCTGGTTCGCCGCGCTTGCGGATGCCGTGAGCGCCGTGAACGCCGGTGGCAGGCAAAGTCCCAGCTCGCTTGCATTCGTGAAGAGTGTCTTTACCTGCAAGACGGCGGATGAATGTTTCTCCCGCATCGGCAGGTTTCTGTGGAGCAGGACGGGGCCCGGGTACGTCTACAACGCTTTTATTGGCACGGGTAATGTCCGCGAGGTCATCCACGAGGACTTGCGTTCGCTGGACGAGGCGTTCGGCATCTTTCCGATCGCTTCGACCTTCCTCCCCGAGAATGTCAGCACGCTCCGGTTGTCGCACGTTATCGACACGTTCAAGGAAGAGAACATCTTTTCCGAGCTTCCGTACATCAGGCGGTTGAACCTGGAACTCCAGAACTACTGGGAAACGGTACGGTCTGTCTGGCCGCTGCTCGCCCGCTATCGCTTCGTCCATTCGGCGCGCCAGGCGCTAGACGATGGTGTATTGACGCAACGCCAGTACGAACTGGCCATGAAAGGAGGTGCGCCAAACGTTCCACTGGAGGGGCCGATCACCCTGCAGTCTTTGCAAAGCGCACCTCCGGGTGCTCCCGTCAGGGCGCGGCGCTTCGATATCAACGGCTATGCAGCGAGCGACATCGTGCGCTTTATCGATACCGACGGCAGCGAGGTGATGTACGTACCGGGTGCCACCTCGCCCTTCGTGGTTTTTTCCGACGAGAGTGCACTTCGCCAATGGGTGGATCGACAGGCAAGGAATCCCCTGGCACTGGACGAGCTTCTGTCGCACTTCTCGATCTACAACAAGCAGGATGGCATATTGTGGACGGGCGTGGCCCAGGCGATGGCAAACTTTGTCAAGGGCAAGTGGACGGCCGATAATACGACGGTCGACCAGGGCGATATCGCTATCGTCGGGGATGTCTTCGACGACATGCGGGTTCAGGTGGAAGCGCGGCAGCGCGACGACACACGCATGGAGACCAGCACGGCCTGGGACGCATGG
This sequence comes from Luteibacter sp. SVR4-7G, assembly GCF_056755555.1. Classification (NCBI taxonomy): domain Bacteria; kingdom Pseudomonadati; phylum Pseudomonadota; class Gammaproteobacteria; order Lysobacterales; family Rhodanobacteraceae; genus Luteibacter; species Luteibacter sp. SVR4-7G. The sequence continues at coordinate 82,934 of NZ_JBPGXO010000013.1, forward strand.
CGTACCTCGCTCAACCGGGCAGCCGCCATTATCGGTCCCTTGGGCTATGTACCGCCGATAGCTATTCCCGTTCAGGCAGGCAGCGCCCTCGTCACGTTGAGTACGGCTCTCGAGCAAGGCATCGATGGCAGGACAGGGGAAGAGCGAAGGAGCGCCCTCGAGCAGGCGGTGATGACGGTCGTGACCAATACAGCGGTGGTTTCCGCCATCGGCGGTCGCAGCGCGCCGGCAGGGCGCACAGGAGAAGCTCCTGCGATGTCGACATCCGAGCTGGTGCCTCTGCAAAGGATCAATGGGCGAATCGGTTATCTCATGGGACCGCCATCGCGCCCCGGGCTGCCGCAGGTTGCGGAACAGGAAGGAAGCGGGCAGCAGACGGCGGAAGGCGAAAGTCTGCCGCGCCGTGTTTTCGATCCGCTGGCAACGAACGATGCCAGGCAACCGCCCTCCCTCAGTGGCACGGGACAGAGCGTACACGACTGGGGTTATCTGGTCATGACGATGCCACCCAACGCCGCGAGCCGGACACGACAGGTCATTGACCTGAAAAAGGCGGCTATCGACGACTTGCGCCATCGCCTGGAAGATTTCAGAGCGGAGTCGTTAGCGACGAATGCATTGGGATCCACGGCTTCGTTTGACCAATCCATCGTCTATCGGGTGGATGATCGGAGCCCGAGCGAGTTGCTGGACAACGGAGGCTTCGGACCGTCAAGGAATTTCAATGCTATCTCGCCCATGATGCCGCGGCCATCCTCCATTGGCAGTGGGTCCCTCATGGCGAGCAATACGGCATTCCGTACGTGGCAGCAGACCTCTCGTGGGAAAAATTACCACCAGTACGCGATCTGGACGGATGGGCGCCCTGTGGCGTCCGCTTCGGATAACGCTCATTTGAAGGCCTACGATACGCCGCTGGATGAAGTCCATTTTCCAGCCGATATTCCGGCGAAGGACATCTTCATCATCGATTCGTTTGACCCGGCTTTCGCCAGGGCCATCGCAAAGATCTATGAATCGAGATATGTTTCCACGCCGTACGGCGTCCCCCTGGAGGCGCTTACCTCTTATCTCGCCGGTCGGCTGGAGATTTACGCCCCCAACAAGTTCACGCAGGGGCACATCGATCTCGACCTCCCCTCGCGCGCGTCATCACCGGTTGGGACCGAGTCAACGGTCGAGGTCTCGCATCGACCGCTGTCGTCCAGCGACACCTCTTTATCAGGTGAAAACGCTCCCTTGATTCACCCCTGAGTCGAGGGCTGTTCGTCAGTCCGGACGGACGCGGATCAGGCCTTCCTGCGCGGTGGATGCCACGAGGACGCCGTCGCGCGTGTAGATCGTACCGCGTGCGAGGCCGCGCGAGCCTTGCGACGTCGGGCTGTCGAAGGAATACAGCAGCCACTCGTCGATGCGGAACGGCCGGTGGAACCACAGTGCGTGGTCCAGGCTTGCCATCTGCATGTTCCGCGTGAGGTAGGAAATGCCGTGCGGCAGCGTGGCCGTGCCGATCAGGTGGAAATCCGAGGCATACGCGAGCAACGCCTGGTGCAGCGACAGCGTATCCCCGATCGGCGCGGTGAGACGGAACCAGATGTGCTGGTAAGGCGGCCGCTTCGCGGGACGCAGTTCGTCGCGTGGCCAGACATGACGGAACTCGAACGGGCCGTCCACCCCGAGCCAGCGCTGAGTCTTCTCCGGCAGCCGGCCGAGTTGCTCGGCGGAAACCGAGGGCATCGGCTCCACGTCTTCGGGCGCGGGCACCTCGGGCATGGAGATCTGGTGCTCGTAGCCGGTTTCCGGTTCCTGGAACGAAATGGAGCTGTTGAGGATCGGCTGGCCGTGCTGGATCGCCACGACGCGGCGGGAGGAGAATGAACCGCCGTCACGCGTGCGTTCCACGCTGTAGACGATGGGTGCGTTGATGTCGCCGGCGCGCAGGAAGTATGCATGCAGGGAATGCGCTTCGCGCCGCGGGTCGACCGTGCGTTGCGCGGCCGAGAGCGCCTGGCCGAGCACCTGCCCGCCAAACACGAAGCGCGTGCCGATGTCGCGGCTCTGGCCGCGGAACAGGTTGTCTTCCAGGCGTTCGAGTTCGAGCAGTTCGACGAGTTCGCCGACGTGGTTGTCCGACATGGGGATCCCTGGATAGGCAGTGGCGCTGAGGGCGGCAGTATAACGGGGCTACCCGGCCAGCCGGCCGAGCCGCCCGGGATCATACGCGCGGGCCCAGGGAAACTGCGGGCCCGGATCGCGCTTGCGCGGCACCTCGTTCTCCGGATCGTCGCTGGACGGCACCATGGCCGTGTCCAGGTCCTCGTGGCCGGCGATGTGGCGCAGCGAGGGGAAGCGTGCGACGAGATGGTCGAGCAGGGCGCGCAACGCCAGGATCTGCTTCTCGGGGTAGGGCTCGGTCATCGTCTGCCGCGCGGAATGGAACCAGTCCGGGTAGCGGCCCGTGTTCACGAGCTCGATGCCGATCGAGCGCGGGTTGTAGCCGCGCGTGTGGTGGGCGACGCGCAGCGGATCCACGTAGCAGAGTACCGAACCGTCGCGGTCGATGTAGTAGTGGCCACTGTTGCCGGCGCCGGAATCGTGGAGCACGCGCTCGCCATATTCGCGAGCCATGGCCAGGTCGGGCAGCTCGGTGCAGTGGATGACGACCAGGTCGATCTCGTCCGCCTTGCGTTCGGGCAGGATCGATTCGTAGGGGAGGGGGGCGTGGAGGATGTCGATCATGCCGCTTTGATAACATAGCCGGTCATTCCGCGTACGGAGACCGCCATGCGCGGCCACATCATTCTTTCCCACGGCTCCGATTCCAGTCCCGACGCCACCAAGGTGAGCGCACTTGCCGCCGTCGCCGAATCGCTCGGCTGGAGCACGGCCCGGCCTGACTACCGTGAGGACGACGCCTGCGGCCACGCCGGCTCGATCGACCCGCGCCTAGCCCGGTTGACGGCTGCCATCGCGGCCTCGCCGGTGGCTCCGGTCCTCGTGGGCTCCAGCATGGGGGCCTTCGTTTCCGGCCTCGCTTCTCTGGATGCGCCGGTCGCAGGCCTGTTCCTGCTGGCCCTCCCGACGCGTATTCCGGGTTATCCGCGACCGTTTGCCGTCCGTCCCGGCATGCCGTCCTTCCTCGTGCACGGCTACGCGGACGACGTGTGCCCGCTGGGCGAGGCCGTGGATTTCGCCCGGCGCCATGCCTTGCCTGCCCTGCTGGTGCAGGACGACCATCGCCTGGGTTCGACCCTGCCGGACATCGAAGCGGAATTCCGCCGTTTCCTGGGCGGCCTGGCATGAGCGCGTTCTTCGCCACCTGCCCGAAGGGTCTGGAATACCTGCTGAAAGACGAGCTGGTCGCCCTCGGTGCCGGCGACGTGCACGAGGCGCTGGCGGGCGTGTCGTTCGCCGGATCGATGGAGACGGCGTACCGGGCCTGCCTCTGGTCGCGCATGGCCAGCCGGGTGCTGTTGCCGCTCGCAGAATTCGACGCCGCCGACCAGGACGCTCTCTATGCTGGCGTGCAGGGCATCGACTGGGCGGAGCACCTTGCGCCCCACGGCACCTTGGCCGTCGACGCGAACACGGCGCAGAGCAAACTCACGCACAGCCAGTTCATCGCGCTCAAGACCAAGGACGGCATCGTCGACCAGTTTCGCGCTGCCAGCGGCGCGCGTCCCGACGTCGATCCCGAGGAGCCGGACGTCCGCGTGAACGTGCGGCTGCGCCGCGACCGTGCGACGGTGTCGATCGACCTTTCCGGTTCGCCCCTGCATCGCCGGGGCTGGCGCGAGCAGCAGGGCGAGGCCCCGCTGAAGGAGAACCTCGCCGCCGCGATGCTGATCCGGGCGCAGTGGCCGCGCATCTATGCCGAAGGCGGCGCCCTGGTCGATCCGATGTGCGGGTCCGGCACGCTGCTGATCGAGGGTGCCCTCATGGCCGCCGACGTGGCGCCGGGCCTCCGCCGGGACTACTACGGCTTCCTGGGGTGGCTGAAGCATGACTACGCCCTCTGGCGTTCGATCTACGACGAAGCCAAGGCACGCGCGGACGAAGGCATGCGAGCCCTGCGACCGGTGTTCTTCGGCAGCGACTCCGACCCGCACATGGTGCAGACCGCGAAGCGCAACGCCCAGAGCGCCGGCGTGGCCGGCTTCGTCCACCTGGACCGGCGCGATGCCGTGCACGTCGAGCCGCCACCGGCGACCCCGCTGGGCCTGGTCATCACCAATCCGCCTTACGGCGAGCGCCTGGGCGACCGCGCCGAACTGCCGGTGCTTTACCGGGACCTGGGGCAGGCGCTGAAGGATCGCTTCGCGGGCTGGCGCGCCGCCGTGCTGGCGGGCGACGAGGAACTGGGCCGCGCGCTCCGCCTCAGCCCGGACAAGCGCTATGCGCTGTACAACGGCGCCCTCGAAACGCCGCTGCTCACCTTTGCGCTGCGCGCATGGGACGATGCGCCGCGCGAGGCGAAGCCGCTGTCGCCCGGCGCGCAGATGCTCAAGAACCGCCTGGAGAAGAACGTTCGTCACCTGCGCAAGCGGCTTACCCGGGAGGGGATCACCTGCTGGCGCGCTTACGACCAGGACCTGCCGGAGTATGCCGCGGCGATCGATGTGTACGAAGACTGGCTGCACATCCAGGAATACAAGGCGCCCCAGGACGTGCCTGCCGACATCGCCCGCATCCGCGTGCGCGAAATCGTGCGGGTGGCAGGGGAGGTCCTTGGCGTGCCGCGCGAGCGCATCGCGGTGAAGACCCGGGAGCGTGGCAAGGGCGGTTCCAAATACGGCCAGTTCGACCAGAAGGGCGAATTCGTGGAGGTCCACGAGGGCGGCCTGGCCTTCCTCATCAATCCCACCGACTACCTGGACACCGGTCTGTTCCTCGACCACCGCCTGGTACGAGCGCGGATCCGCGAACTGGCCGCGGGCAAGCACTTCCTGAACCTGTTCGCCTATACCGGTACCGCCAGCGTCTACGCCGCGGCCGGTGGCGCCCGCGACACCACCACGGTGGATCTCTCCGGCACCTACCTGGACTGGGCCTCGCGCAATCTGGCGCTGAACGGGTTCAGCGGCAACCGGCACCGGCTGGTTCAGGAAGACGCATTCACCTTCCTGCGCAGCCGTTCGATGCAGTACGGGCTGATCTACGTCGACCCGCCCACCTTCTCCAACTCCAAGAAGGCGGACGACTTCGACGTGCAGCGCGACCACGTCGAGCTCCTGCTGCTCTGCGCCGAGCGCCTGCTGCCGGACGGAGTGATCGTTTTCTCAAATAACTACCGCCGCTTCCAGCTTGATCGGGCGGCCCTGGAGCCCCACTTTTCCATCGAAGACTGGAGTGCTCCGAGCATCCCTTTCGACTTCGCACGGCGCCACGACATACACGGCTGCTGGCTTCTCCAGAAACCGTTCGTGAATCCGTGGAGAACGTGAAGAAAGGGTCGAGAAAACTTCAGTCCGGATTCAGCGCCGGAGCGCGAATCTGCGCTCGACACCTGGAGGTAACTGTCATGAAAGGTAAGTTCGTCAAGTCGGGTCTCGCCCTCGCCGCGGCAGGTCTGATGGCTTTCGCACCGGGCGCGTTCGCTCGCGGGCACGGCTATTACGGCGGCTACCACGGCGGATATTACGGTGGTGGTTACCACGGGTACCACGGCGGTTACTACCGTGGCGGCCACTACGACAGCGCCGGTCGCTGGATAGCCGGTGCCATCGTCGCCGGAGCGGTCGTCGGTCTGGTCGCCAATGCCACGGCGCCGCGCACCGTCGTCTACGATCGTCCGGTGTATTACAGCCGCCCGTCCACCGTGGTGTACGAGGACGCGCCGGTCGTGACGCGTCGCGTGACCACCACCACGACCTATGTGGACGATGGTTACGGCACGCGCTACATCCGCGACGACGGCTATTGATCCGTCGCTCAGGAACAGGACGAAGAGCCCGGCCATTGGCCGGGCTTTTTTTTGCGCGCATCCTGCGTTGTTGCTGGGTGGGCGCCTTTGGGCGCCTCGCGAAGAGCTGTCGCGCGCGTTGCGCGCTCCTACACGAAGCGCAACGCGCGCGCTGAGCCTTTCGCCACACGCCACACGGACCAGCTC